>JBFMDZ010000116.1 GCA_040753555.1 bacterium | reverse complement strand
ATTATCAGAAGGGCATATGGTTATAGGGATAAGGAGTATATGAAGCTAAAGATTATTCAAGGATGTTCCTCTATGGGTGTCTTTAAACCCTATCCCTATCCTAATGCACCATAATCCGCGATGAGCCGTATTTAAAAAAATGAATTGAAAAACTACGGAATGTCTGTTAGATTTGCTTTCCTTGACACATTGTACAAAATTTAGTATAATTTAAAGAGGTTAAGAATATGGAAAAGATAGCACCAATATCAGAGGTAAGAAATCATCTGCCAAGCATTGTGAATGAGATTTTATTTACCAATCAGAGGTATATTGTAACAAAACAAGGAAAGCCGGCTATTGTTATGATAAGTCCAGAAGAGCTTGAGACATTAGAGATATTAGCAGATAGGGAACTGATAAAATCTTTGGTAAAGGCAGAAGAGGATATACAGAAAGGAAGAATCTATTCCCACAAAGAAGTCTTTTTTGATGTATAGGATAGAATATACTAAGGAAGCTTACCGAAAGATAAAGAATCTGGACAAAAAGATAAAGGAGCGATTAAAAAAGGGAATTGAGTTCTTGGCTAAGAACCCGATGAGAGGAAAGAGGCTGACAGGGCCATTAGTAGGAAAATGGTCATATAGGGTTGGTGATTATAGGATAATATACGGAATATATCCGGAAAAACTTGTAATATTGGTTTTATCTATAGGTCATCGCAAGGAGATATACAAAAAAAGAAGTAACTATTCAGTATATCGTATTTTATATGTTTGGCTGTTTTAAAATTCATCCATTCTATAATAAATCCCAAATCCCAAGTTCAAATGTCAAAAAAATGTCCAATTTCCAATGTCCAATATCATTTCAAATTATTGGGATTTGGACATTGGGATTTCATTTGTCATTGGGATTTGGACATTGGGATTTTTATTCTTTGGCTTCATTATTTTCCTTAACATTATCTAAACATATACATTCCTTATTTCCCTATAGGGTGAATAGTTACAAAAAGAAAAGGAAATGTCTAAGATTTTCAATCTTTTTAAGGAAGATAAGTTTATTTTAAAGCCATTTAACACAATAGATTACCTATTTGGGCTTGTTGTTTTCTTTGTTTCTTTTGGGGTTTATTTGCATACATTAACTCCAACCGTGGGATTTCATGATTCCGGTGAGCTTATCAGCGTTGCTTACACCTTAGGCATCGCCCATCCTCCGGGGTATCCCCTCTATACCTTGCTGGGTAAGGTTTTTATCACCCTAATTCCTATTGGAAACATTGCCTATAGGATGAATATGCAATCCGCTTTATTTGCCTCCCTTTGTGTAATGATGGTTTATTTTGTAACATTAAGGCTAATTCCGAATTCCAAATATTGACTTTAAGCTGAAGGTTATATACAATTAGGTTTGTGAAGAAGGGTTATAAAAAAGCAGTTTTTGAGGGAATAATTACCTCTTTTATAATAGTTCTCTTTTCTTCCCTTTCTTTTTCCTTTTTTGTCTATCAATTCTATTCTGTTCAATTCCTTTTAATACTTCTTATTTCATTGCTTTCGTTTTTTTCCTTCTGGATAGGGTTTTCTTATGTTTTAAGCTATCTCAATAAAGAACCTTTTAGAAATAGTTTAATCAGGGATGGAAAAGCATTTATTCCCTTTTTCTTACTTTTACTTAATCTACTTAAAATAGAAATTTATAATCCAAAGATATGGTTTGCTTATCTTTTTATCCTCGTTTTAAGCACTTTTTCATTTCTAAATGTAAGGTTTATTAACTGGGATATTGTAAGAAAAAGGTTTTTTTTAAAATCATCTATTCTTCTATTTATCCTTCTTTTTTCTTTAATCCTTCTCTATACCTTTATTTTTACATACCTCTCATTTGAAAGGCATTATAGGCTAATGACCTCATTGGATTTAGCAGGTTTTAATCAAGCATTATGGAATACCATTCGGGGAAGGATTCTTGAAACAAGTCTCTATGGTCGCAACTTCTTGGGAATTCATATGTCTCCTATACTTTTATTTCTTGTTCCAATCTATGCTTTATGGCAAGATGAAAGAATTTTTCTCTTTTTCCAAAGCCTATTTCTTGGAATTGCTGCCTTACCAATTTATCTAATAGCATACCACAGATTAAAAGATAGGTTTATCTCTCTTGTCTTTGCCTCTTGTTATCTTCTTTTTCCCTTTCTTTCCCGGATAAACCTTTTTGATTTCCATGAAATATGCTTTGCCCCTTTTCTCCTTTCCCTTACCTTTCTTGCTCTGATTAAGAAAAAATTTAAAACATATTTTATCCTCCTTTTTCTTTCCTTGATGATAAAGGAAAATGTTCCTTTAGTAGGGTTTGGATTAGGAATATACGCCTTCTTTAGAATAGATAAAAAAATAGGAATAATTACTGTTTTAATAAGCCTTCTTTGGTTATCCCTAGCATTCAAGGTATTGATTCCTTGGATTAGACAAGCAACATCCACAATTCAAACAACTGAAGATTATGAATTTCTTGTAAGATATAAATATCTTGGGAATAGCATAAATGAGATAACAAAAAATATATTTTTTCACCCATTCGCTATCTTTAAAACCATATTATTGCCACAAAAGGTCGTTACAATTGTCCTCCTTTTCTTTCCCTTTGGCTTTCTTTCACTATTATCCATGGCATTTATTCCTTCTATCTTACCCCTTCTTTTTGAACTTATTGCCTACTTTAAAGTTCAATATCTCCTTCTCTGGCAATACTCTGCATTGATTATTCCATTTACAGTCATATCAGCTATCTATGGATTTGGAAATATTGTAGAAAGGTTTAAGAAAAAAGCTCAAATTCAATGGGCTATTCCCATTTCTATCTTTTTACTTATAAATTCCTTTCTTTCTAACTGGCATTTTTCTATTCTACCATTTACAGAGGAATCCTTTGATGCAGAGGAATATAAGATTGGGTTCCATAAAAGCCTCTTTTTCCTCCCTAATTTTAAAATGGATAAGAAGGAAAGAGACCACATTAGCCTATTCTATACATTAAAGAAGCTTATTTCAAAGGATGCACCCCTTTCTTGTCAAAATGAATGGTTGGCACACCTTTCTTCAAGAAGGCATATTTTCCAATTTCTTCCAGGAAATATAAGGTTTGAAGATGCAGACTATATCCTTTTGGACAGATCAAAGAGGGATTTAAATTTTTCTCTCTTTCTTGAGGGATTGGAGAGACTTGAAAATGACAAAAGGTTTCAAAAAATCTTTGAAGAGGAATTTGGTGATGGATTTTGCATATTCATAAGAAAAGAAAAGATTACTGGATTCCTTTTATCTTCTGAAAGGTTACTAAAATCAAAACCATCAAAGGAGGCACATTTTATCCTATCTTCAATATACTTTAATCTTCAAAGATACAAGGATGCTTTGAAAGAGGCAGGGGAAGCAATAAAAATTGACCCCCTTCTTGAAACTCCTTGGGTTATTATTGGTGATTCCTGTCTTTTTCTTGGCAATAATATAAATAAAGCTTATTCTGCTTATAAAAAGGCAGTAAATATTGATTTGCTTCATTTACCAAGGCTCCTTAAGGTTGCAAATGCTTATACAAACAAAGGCTTAACTAAAAAGGCAGAAAATGTAAGAAAAGAAATTATCAAAGCTGTTTCTTTGCTTAAAAAAAGGGAAGAACAAGAACCTTCAAATATTTTTCTAAAAAAACAACTTGCTTTTATCTATGCAAATATAGGGTATTATGACGAAGCAATTTCAATCTTAAAAAGGATTTTGGAAATTGAGCCAAATGACTTTTGGTCAAGGGATGTACTTAAATCATTGGGTAAATAAAAATTTTTCTTGCAAAAATTTTTATAAATGATGTATACTTAATGCATGGAAAATTTAGAAGATAACAAGAGGCGGGGGGGGGCAACCTAACTATTCAAAAAGGTTTATATATAAAATCAGAAGCAGGTCTAATTTGCCTGCTTTTTTGTTTAAAATGGAGGTGTCAGTGAAATGAAAAGACAAATCTTTGTGTCTTTAGTAGTTTTGGGATTATTGGCTTTTAAGCCAATTTGGGCAGAGACCTATGTAAGTGGTAATGTCTCGGGAAATTGGACAACGGGTGGAAGTCCGTATATTGTCACTGCTGATGCAACTGTGCAAAATGGAACAACTCTTGTGATTGATCCAAATGTTGAAGTAAGGTTTTCTACAAACACTTCCTTAATAGTCTATGGAAATCTGAAAGCTATTGGAACTTTAAATGGAACAATCACCTTTACAGGTCTCTATTCTACGCCAGGGCTATGGCAAAGCATTAAATTCAGTGGCATAAATGCTAGGGGCACAATAAGTTATTGTGATATTGGATATGCAAAACAGGCTGTGTATTTAGAAAATGTCTTAGATATTGAGATTACTCATAATTATATCCATCATAATAAGGGATATGATGGAGGTAATCCAGGTGGAATTGGTTGTGGAATTTACCTTTATTCTTCTACCCACAACACAATTTCAGAAAACACTATATCTAACAATACAGGAGGACAAGGTGGAACAGGTGCAGATTGGGGCTGGGGTAGTCCAGGTTACCCTGGTGGAATAGGTTGTGGCATCTATCTTTCTTCCTCATTAAATAACATTATCAGCAAAAATACTATATATGATAACCGAGGAGGAACAGGAGGAACAGGAACCGGTGATGCTACAGATGGTCAAGGGAGTATAGGTTGTGGCATATATCTTTCCTCTTCTTCTGGCAACACAATCTTAGAAAATTCTATATCTAACAGTATGGGAGGCAGAGGATATTATGGCTTTGAAAATGGCTACGGAATATATATTGATTCCAACAGCTATACCAATACCATTGGTCCAACTAATACTTATAATACTGAGCCGATTCATTATTATTATAATCAGTCGGGAATAATTATTGAGAATCAAACCCTTACTTTGGCAGGTTCTGGTTCAACAAATTTGGGAAGGATTGTTTTAATCAATTGTCAAAACTTTACTATAAGAAATAATATAATTGCTGGAGATATAGGTCAGGATGGACTAGGTGGCATTGGCTGTGGAATATATCTTTATTCCTCTACCCATAACACAATTTCAAGAAACATTATATCTAATAATATAGGAGGAAGGGGAATAAATGGGTATAACTATAATAATGATTATCCTGCTGGAACAGGTGGCATAGGTTGTGGAATATACCTCCATCAATCAAGTTACAATGTAATTTCAGAAAATACTATCTCAGAAATTTCTGGAGGCGAAGGAGGATGGGCCTGTATAGTCTATGGTTGCGAAGGTTCAGGCGGCAGAGGTGGCATAGGTTGTGGAATATATCTTTTTTCTTCTATAAACAATATTTTTTCACAAAATACTATGGTTAATACCAAAGGTGGGCAAGGAGGAAGAGGTGGTGGAGGAGGCACCTGGTTTGATGGTTCACCAGGTATCTGTGGTCAAGGATATGGTATTTATATTGACCAAAACAGTTACAACAACGCCATTGATTCTTTAAACACATACAACACTGAGTCTATTCATTATTATTATGGAACAAACAGCTTGACTATTGAAAATCAAACCTTAACCCTTCTTGGTTCAGGCTCAACAAACTTAGGTCGTATTGTTCTTATAAACTGCTCAAATTTTACTATAAGAAATAATTTTATTGCAGGAGGAATTGGTGAGAATGGACAAACAGGAGGCTATACTGGTTCTGGTGGTTCTGGTGGCATTGGTTGTGGAATCTATCTTTATAACTCCACAAATACCACAATAACCAACAATACCATCTCAAATAACCAAGGAGGAAGAGGTGGAACAGGAGGTAGCTATGGTAATTCAGGGGGGTCTGGTGGTATTGGCTGTGGAATATATCTTAGTTTTTCAACAAACTCTACAATCTCAGAAAATGTAATATCAAATAACATTGGAGGCCAAGGAGGAATGGGTGGGTGCTATGGTCCAGGTGGTACATCTGGTCAAGGATATGGGATTTATTCCATTTCAAATTCTTTCTCTACAATCCACTACAACAACCTCTTAGGCAACAAGAATGGTGATTTAACAAATGGTTATGGTGTCTATCATGATGGGAGTTTTGGAACAATCTCTGCAACCTATAACTGGTGGGGAGCAAATTCAGGGCCATATCATGGAACATCAAATCCATCAGGTCAAGGCGACAAGGTAAGTGATTGGGTGGATTACAGACCATGGATAGCACAGACAATTATGATTACCCCTACATCAGGTCTAGTTGGAACCATAGTTACAATTGAAGGACAAGGCTTTGCCACAGAAAGTGCAATTTCCATTGACTTCGGCACCAATCAAACCATAGCTCAAACCACATCAGATGAATATGGAACCTTCTCAACCACATTTATTGTAGACACTCAGCCAATTTGCACCAAGACAATCACCGCAACCGATTCTTATGGGAACTATGCAATAACCCTGTTTAAGCTTAATGGCACCCCTAAAATCTCCTTACAAAAACAATCCCCAGCATCTGTTATAACAGGTTCTACCATAACCTATACTTTAATTTATAAAAACATTGGGACAAATGAGCTTTTGGATGTAATGCTTGTTGATTGCTTGGCTAATGGGAATGTAGTAAGCTTTGATATTGGAACATTAGCCATTGGTCAAGAAGGCTCAAGAACCCTAGAATACTTTGCAACTGGGCTTGGTTTAATAACAAATTATGCAACCAT
>JBFMDZ010000115.1 GCA_040753555.1 bacterium | reverse complement strand
CAAAGTATAATTGAATTAAATGATAAACTTATTGAGTTTATTGATGACTATAATCAAAATAAAAGGCTTAGGAGTTTGAGGTATAAAACCCCTGCTCAATACCTAAAAGATGAAAAGAATATTATCATACAACGTATCGTTAGCTAACACTAAGTAAATTTAAAGCTAATAGCTAAAATTAACTCTCCCCTACAATTTATCTTGCCTTTTTAAGCAATAATTGCTATCATTAAACCTATGCTAGGAAAACTTCTTTCTTTAATATTTGGCACAAAAGAGAAGAGGGATATAAATAGGCTCCTTCCCATTGTAGAGGAGACAAATGCTCATAGTGAGGAGGTTTCAAAATATCCTGATGTAAGATTTAAAGAAAAGACAAGTGAGTTTAAGGAAAGGCTTGCAAAGGGTGAGACATTGGATGAAATTCTTCCTGAAGCATTTGCTTTAGTAAGGGAGGCGGCAAAGAGAACAATAGGCTTAAGGCCATTTGATGTCCAGCTTATGGGAGGGATTGTCCTGCACGAAGGCAAAATTTCTGAGATGAAAACTGGCGAGGGAAAGACCCTTGTTGCCACAATGCCTGTTTATCTTAATGCCCTGCTTGGAAAGGGTGTTCATATTGTTACGGTAAATGACTATCTGGCAAAAAGGGATGCAAAGTGGATGGGTCCAATATATGAATTTCTGGGCTTATCCGTTGGCTATCTCCAGCACGATATGAACTCTGAACAGAGAAAAATGATATACCAATCCGATATTACCTATGGGACAAACTCTGAATTTGGCTTTGATTATTTAAGGGACAATATGGTTCCTGACCTATCGCTTAAGGTGCAAAGGGGTCATTTCTATGCCATTGTGGATGAGGTTGATTCAATTCTTATTGATGAAGCAAGGACACCTTTGATAATATCAGGCCCATCTGAGGAATCCACAGATAAGTATTACAAGATAAATCAAACAATCCCCTATCTTAAAAAGGACATAGACTATCAGGTTGACGAAAAGATGCATACATCTGTCTTAACAGAGGATGGTGTGAGGAGGGCAGAGAAGCTTCTTAAGACAGAAAACCTCTATGACCCAAAGAATATAGACCTTATCCATCATATAAATCAGGCATTAAGGGCACATACCCTGTTTCAAAGGGATGTTGATTATATGGTAAAGGATGGAGAGGTTCTTATTATTGATGAATTTACAGGAAGAATTATGCCAGGAAGGAGGTTTTCCGAAGGCTTGCATCAGGCATTAGAGGCAAAGGAGGGGGTAAGAATAAAAAGCGAAAATCAAACATTGGCAACGATTACCTTACAAAATTACTTTAGGATGTATGAAAAGCTTGCTGGAATGACAGGAACCGCCAAAACAGAGGCTGATGAATTTTTTAATATCTATAAGCTTGATGTTGTTGTTATCCCTCCCAATAAGCCAATTTGTAGAAAGGATTCCTCTGATATGATATACAAAACAGAAAAGGCAAAGTTTCACGCTATAGTTGATGAGATTGTAGAGCTTTATAAAAAGCAAGAGCCTGTCCTTGTTGGAACAATATCTGTTGAGAAATCAGAAAGGTTAAGCAAGATGCTTAAAAACAAAAACATTACACATCAGGTATTGAATGCAAAATATCATGAAAAGGAGGCAGAGATTGTTGCCCAGGCAGGAAGGAAGGGAATGGTTACCATTGCGACAAATATGGCAGGAAGGGGAACGGATATAATTTTAGGAGGAAACCCACCCAATAAAGAGGAACAAGAGGAGGTTTTAAGGCTTGGAGGCTTACATATTATAGGAACAGAGCGTCATGAGGCAAGAAGGATTGATAATCAATTAAGGGGAAGGTGTGCAAGGCAGGGAGACCCTGGTTCTTCAAGGTTTTATATCTCTTTAGAGGATGACCTGATGAGGCTATTTGGTTCAGAAAGGATTGCCGGGATAATGACCAAGCTTGGCTTAAGGGATGATGAGGTTATTGAGCATTCCTGGATTACAAAGTCAATAGAAAATGCCCAAAAAAAGGTAGAGGCACATAACTTTGACATAAGGAAGAGGCTGCTTGAATTTGATGATGTTATGAACCAGCAAAGAAGCCTTATCTATAATGAAAGGGACATGATTATGAGCTCAGGCAATTTTGATGAGCATTTTAAGGAGATGTTCTCTGAGATGCTTGATATATACATTCCCATTTATCTTCCAAAGGATAGCCATCCAGATGATTGGGACATTGATGGGTTTAAGATGAGACTTTCTCAGGTTTTTGGAATAAATCCAGAAATAGCAACAAAAGATGCAATGCAAATAAAGGAGGATTTAGAAAAAGAGATATTGCTTGAATATGAAAGGAAAAAGGAAAGCATTGGTCCTAATATAACCCATATCCAAAGGATGATTATGCTCTCGGTAATTGATAACCTATGGAAAGACCATTTGCATAATTTAGACAGCTTAAGGGAAAGCATCCATTTAAGGGCATATGGCCAAAGAGACCCCTTGGTTGAATACAAGATTGAGGCATTCAGGATGTTTGAGGAGCTTATATACCATATGAAGGAAGAGATTGTAGGTAATTTATTCAGGGTTTCCCTTGCTCCTGCAAGGGAAAGACCAAGACCAGCAATTACCAGAAGGACAAGCCTTCCAGATGAACCCCAAAAGAAAATAGGCAGAAACCAACCCTGCCCCTGTGGAAGCGGGAAGAAGTATAAGCATTGCCATGGGAGGTAGGGTTATTTTGTAAAATGAATGAAACAAAAAGCGAAATTTTTAAAGAAGAAAAAAGGCTGAAAAATTTAAGAGAAGCAAGCATTTGGGCTTCGCAATATCTAAATCGTAAAGTTACGATTTCTAATCTTTCGTATTTACTCCAGTATGGACGAATAACAAAATTTGGCAATAATGGTAATCTTTTAATAGATGTAGAAGAATTAAAAAGTTATTATGATGCTTTTGACAAAGAAAAACATTGGAAAAAGAAATTAGGTAAAGACCTTAATTGGCATTTGTCTTTCGTAGAATATAAAGAGGAAGAAAGAACTAAACATGTTCACAGATTACATCCATATAAAGGTAAATTTATTCCCCAATTGGTAGAATATTTCCTTGATTCTCACACCGATGAATTTAAGCAACAAATATATTTTCATAAAGGCGATATTGTGCTAGACCCATTTTGTGGAAGTGGAACAACATTAGTCCAGGCAAATGAATTAGGGATGCATGCTATTGGTGTAGATATTTCTGCGTTTAATGCAATGATTAGTAACGTTAAAGTTGAAAAACACAATATTCCACAGCTTAGGAATGCCATTCAAAAAATAACATTGAGTTTAAAAAATTTTCAGAACACAAAGAATAATATCGCTTTTGAAGAAGATCTTCTTTCAGAACTTGCCAAATTTAATTACAAATATTTTCCATCACCAGAGTATAAGAAGAAAGTAAGGATTGGTGAGATTAATGAAAAAGAATATGCAAAAGACAAAGAACAAGGGTTTTTAAGTATTTATTGTAATTTAGTGGAAAAATATAAAGTTAAAATTAAGCAAGAAAATAATAATTCTTTCTTAGATAAATGGTTTTTGTTTCCAGTGAGAGAAGAAATCGATTTTGTATTTAAAGAATTGAAAGAAGTAGATAATAAGGACATTAAGAAAATATTAGCGATAATCTTGAGCAGAACCGTTCGTTCTTGTAGGGCAACTACTCATGCTGATTTAGCAACCTTAAAAGAGCCTGTTATAACTACATATTATTGTAAGAAACACGGTAAAATATGCAAGCCAATTTTCTCCATTAAAGGGTGGTGGCAGAGATATACCATAGACACATTGAATCGTCTTAAAGAATTTGATAGATTAGGAACAAAAACCTTTCAAATTTGCTTGAGTGGTGATAGTAGAAAAATTGATATTTTTAAAGAGGTTAAAAAAGCAAATCCAGAGCTTGCAGAAATTTTATTAAGACAAAAGATAAAGGGAATTTTTTCAAGTCCCCCTTATGTTGGCCTTATTGATTATCACGAACAGCATGCTTATGCATACGAAATTTTTGGATTTGAAAGAAAAGACGAATTAGAAATAGGATCTCTTTCTAAAGGTCAGGGAAAAGAAGCAAAAGATGCTTATGCCAAAGGCATAGCGGAATCTTTAAGAAATTGCAAAAAATATCTTCAAAAAGATTATAATATATTTTTGGTGGCTAATGACAAATACAATCTTTATCCTAAAATTGCAGAATTATCTAATATGAAAATTGTTAATCAATTTAGGCGACCTGTTCTTAACAGGGTAGAAAAAGACAGAGATACCGCTTATGCGGAAACAATTTTTCACTTAAAGGAAAAAATAAAATGAAAAGAAATAGGGTAATTTATTCATTATCAGTTGAAGATATTTTGGATGTAATAGAAGAAAATAAAATGGACATTAATTTAGATGAAGAGGGGGTGAAGTTTATAGAGGAGAAAGTTGGAGACATAATTGATTGGAGGGGGGCAATCGAATTTGCCTTATTTAAATATAAAAGGGAGTATGGCAATGAATAGTTTTCAGAAAAAACATATAATTGGTGTAATCAAGAGTTGCATAAGGGACAAGTTTCAAAATTACAAGCCGGAATCCAATAACATGCCCTTTCATTATCGCTTGCTTGGTAAAGACAGGATGGCATTATTTTCTTTTATTCATTCTTTGAATACTACTTTTGGAACTTCTATTTTTGAACCTGTGGCTGAAACATTGGCAAGTTTAACCTTTTCTGTAGCACAAAAACAATTTGTCGTAGGCAATACAATAAGTGAACAAGCACAGACAGAAATTCAACGCATTATGAATGAATTGACCCTTGGAAATAATCCCAACAAACCAGAAGAAACCGCAAGGATAAGAAAAGTTTGTAATAAAGGAAAAATGAACAAATTAAGAACTGTAAAAGTAGATTTATTTGTTAAAAGTAACGATGGAACCATTCATTTATTTGATTTAAAAACAGTTAAACCTAATCTCAGTAATTTCAAGGACTTTAAAAGGACATTATTAGAATGGGTGGCAATATATTTAGCCAAAAATCCTAATGCAAATATTCATTCTTATATTGCTATCCCATACAATCCATACGAGCCAAAACCCTATGAAAGATGGACATTAAAAGGTATGTTAGATTTAGACAATGAATTAAAAGTCGCAGAGGAATTCTGGGATTTTCTTGGTGGTAATGGAGCTTACGCAAAACTATTAAATTGTTTTGAAAGAGTGGGTATAGAATTAAGACCAGAAATAGATGGGTATTTTTCAAAATTCAAGCAATAAAATTAGAAGGAAGGGTATGGTTCAATAGCCACAAATATGGCAGGAAGGGGAACGGATATAATATTAGGAGGAAATCCACCAGGTAAGGGAGAACAAGAAGAGGTAATAAAGTCTCCATATTATAGGAACTTAAGCGCCATGAGGCAAGAAGGATTGATAATCAATTAAGGGGAAGGTGTGCCAGGCAGGGAGACCCTGGTTCCTCAAGGTTTTATATCTCATTAGAGGATGACCTGATGAGGCTATTTGGCTTAAGATAAATAAAGATAGGAAGAAACCAACCCTGCCCCTTAAGGAACTGAGAAAGAAATACAAGCATTGTCATGGACGGTGAAGGAAAATGGTAATATTTAAGGATACAATTGAGATTAAAGCAACACCAGAAAAAGTTTTTGACTGGTTTGCCAATATGGAGAAAAATTATAAAATATGGCACAAAGACCATAAAGAATGTCGCTATCTTAAAGGAGACTCACTAGAGATAGGTTCAGTTATTTATGTAGAAGAATATATTGATGGATATTTAGAAAAGACAAGGTTTCAGATTACAAATACCAGGCAATATTCACAATTAGAATATAAGGCATTATTTCCTCATTCTATAGGAGGGGCAAGGTTTGTTTTTATTATAGAGCCTTATAATTCTGGCTCTTTGTTTACAACCGAGCTACACCTGGGGCATAAAATTGGATTATTAAATAGATTTATCCAGATATTATGTGTATTATTCAATAACAAACTTAAGGCTGTTAAACAACATATTACTGAAGAACAAGAAAACCTCAAAAGGATTTTGGAAGAGGGTTAATACTCAAAAATGAAAATATTGGGTATAAGCGGCTCGCAAAGGAAAGATGGTAATTCCTATCTTCTCCTTAAATCTAGCCTTGAAGGAGCAAAAGAAGAAGGAATCTTTGAAACAGAGATACTGCAATTAGCAGACTTTGAGATAAAACCCTGTGAAGCTCACTACTCTGGCTTGCATAAATTTGAGGCTTGGGGTTGTGGTAAGAAGCCTTATAAATGTATACTTAAGGATGATTTTGGAAAGGCTTTTCAAAAGATGATTACAGCAGATGGAATAATTATAGCCGCTCCTCTCTATTATCCAGTTCCAGCAAAATTGGTGGCTTTGATGGAGAGATTGATGGTAATAGTTTATTTTGCAAAAAAGGCGGATAAAAACTACATCTGGCCCCTTACAGGTAAACCATTTGGAGCTATTGCCACTTCTTACGAGGATAGCACAATCCTGGTTTTAAAAATCCTCCGAAAGTTTGGTTTTATCGCTAGTGTGCTGTCCCTTAAATAAGGTATGTTATATTTTACAAGGTTTTCCTGCATATGTCCATGCAAATGGTTTTGCTTTTTTGTTGTAATATTCAATATACTCCAATAACTTCTGTTTTAAT
>JBFMDZ010000114.1 GCA_040753555.1 bacterium | reverse complement strand
ACATTGGGATTTCATTTGTCATTGGGATTTGGACATTGGGATTTTTATTCTTTGGCTTCATTATTTTCCTTAACATTATCTAAACATATACATTCCTTATTTCCCTATAGGGTGAATAGTTACTTGATTTTTAGTATACTTATTTTAAAAATGGCGAGGCCCAGAATCGAACTGGGGACGCCGGGATTTTCAGTCCCGCGCTCTACCAACTGAGCTACCTCGCCTTTATCTCTTCTCCTTCAACTCGCTGTCACCTCCACAGGGTATTATTTTTTATAAAACCTGATAACCTTTTCTTGTTCCTTTATCAACCCAAGCTTTGTTGCCTCTTCTCTTATTGTATCATAATCAGCCTTTTTTAGTATATCCCTTTTTTTTGTAAGCTCTAAATTTTTCTTTTTTAGCCCTTGAATTTGCTTTGCATATTCATTGGATTTTGCTTTAAGCCTCATCTGTTTTACATAAGAGGGAATAAGGGTGGTGCTTGCTATAAAAACGATAATTCCAAAGACAATAAGCCTCTTCATCTTACTCCATAAACACTGGAATTTCCCAATTCTTCCTCAATTCTTAATAGCTGATTGTATTTACAGACTCTCTCTGTCCTTGCAGGCGCTCCAGATTTTATTTGCCCTGCATTCGTTGCAACACAAAGGTCTGCGATAAAGCTATCCTCTGTTTCTCCAGATCTATGCGATATTATAACATTATAACCTGCCCTTTTTGCAAGCTCTATTGTATCTAGTGTCTCTGTTAGACTCCCTATCTGATTAAGCTTTATAAGAATAGCATTGGCAACGCCATTTTCAATGCCCTTTTTAAGCCTCTTTGGGTTTGTTGTAAATACATCATCTCCAATAATCTGGATATTTTTCAATTCTTTTGTCATTTTTTCCCATCCTGTCCAATCTTCCTCAGACATACCATCTTCTATTGAGATTATTGGAAATTGCTCTATAAGGCTTTTGTAATATTCTATAAGCTCATCTGATGAGAATTTTTTTTCATCAATGTGATATAGCCCATCCTTATAAATTTCAGATGCCGCAACATCCAATCCTATTGATACCTCTTCCTTTAGCTTATAACCTGCCTTTTCTATTGCCTCAACAATTAGCTCTAGTGCCTCTTTTGCTGATGATAAATCTGGTGCAAATCCACCCTCATCGCCAACCCCTGATGAATATCCCCTTTTGGAGATTATCTCCTTCAGGGTATGATATATATTTACAGCCTTTTCAAATGCCTTTCTAAATGAATCTGCCTTATGTGGAATTATCATAAATTCTTGAATATCAAGCTTGTTGTTTGCATGCCTTCCGCCATTTATAATATTCAAAAAGGGCCAGGGGAGTGTATAGGAATTTGAGCCTCCCATGTATCTATAAAGGGGAATTTTAAGGAATCCTGCACTCGCCCTCGCATTTGCCATAGAAACACCAAGGATTGCATTTGCTCCAAGATTCTCTTTGTTTTGTGTTCCATCAAGTGTAATAAGCAAAGAATCAATCTCCCTTTGGGATAAAGGATTTAAGCCTACAAGGGATTCCTTGATTTTTGTATTTACATTAGAAACAGCCTTCAGGACACCTTTTCCTTTAAGCCTCTCTCCTTTATCACGCATCTCAAGTGCCTCAAATGTGCCTGTTGATGCACCAGATGGAACCCCTGTCCTTCCCATTGTTCCGTCGGAAAGGACAACATCCACCTCAATTGTTGGATTTCCCCTTGAATCAAATATCTCCCTTGCTCTAACATCAGCAATCTTTACCATATTTTACCTCCTAGTTAAAATTATGTGATTATTCAAACCTATAGACCTTCTTTATTTCCTTCTTAACATCCCATGTGCATTTTAAGCCTTTAGGAAAGAGAACAACATCACCTTTCTCTATCTTTGTATTTCCTTCTTTTGTTTCTATATTCACCTCTCCCTCAAGGATATAGCACCTTTCATCACAATCGTATTCCCAGTTAAACCTACTCACTGGACATTCCCATTTACCCCAATTAGAAACCCCAAGCTCTTTCAGCCTTTCATTTGTTGGCTTTTCTACCTTAATCTCCATAACTTGTCTCTTTAATTCTTGGTCTTTGCCTTTTAAATTCCCTCTTTGTAAATAAAAGAAGGGGATTGTTTAAAGAAAAATCCCTTTTTATTTTCTCTATACAAGATAATATTTCATCTTTTGTTTTTGAATGAAGCATTAAAAATAGGTTATATGGAAATTTTTCTACAGGAAGCCTTCTATAGCAATGACTCACCATTTTATATTTAGAAAGATCCTTTGCAATATTATCAATTTTGTTGTCAGTTACCAAAAAACATAGGAGGACATTTACGCTGTATCCAATCTTTCTATAATCTATGCTTGCTCTAAAAAACCTTATAATACCTTCATCTTTTAGATTTTTTATCTTCTCTATAACCTCCTTCTCACTTATTCCAAGCTCTTTTGCTATTCTTTTAAATGGATGTTTCTCTATAGGAATACCATAGCTTAAAATCTTAATAAGCTCATTCATATTCATATTTTATAAACCCCTTTGCTTTTTTGCAAGAATTTATTGCTTAAATAAAAGTTTTTGTCTAAAATATATCTATGAATGACCTTTTATTTAAGGATGGCTTAATTCCAGCCATTATAGTTGATGAGGAAACAGATGAGGTTTTGATGCTTGCCTATATGAATGAGGAATCCCTTAAAAAGACGCTTGAAGAGGGAAGGACATATTTCTTTAGCAGGTCAAGAAATAAGCTATGGCTAAAGGGAGAGACATCTGGATGCTTTCAGGATATCTCAAGCATCTATTGTGATTGCGATAGGGATACATTGCTTATTAAGGTTTCACAAAAGGGTAATGCTTGCCATACAGGAAATAGAACCTGCTTCTTTGAAAAAATACACCAAAGGAGGGATGTTGTCCAAAAAGACATCCTTTTAGAGCTTTATAATGTTATTCTTGATAGAAAGAAAAACCCAAAGAACGGTTCATATACCACCAAGCTATTTAATGAAGGAAAGGTAAAGATATACGAGAAGTTAAGGGAGGAGCTAGAAGAGATAATATTAGATTCAGAAAAAGATAATAAAGATGGAATAATTTACGAAACAGCTGACCTTTTATACCACCTTTTTGTCCTCCTTGGGCTTTTTGAGGTAAATCCAAAGAATGTCCTTTCTGAGCTTAAGAGAAGGAGGAAATAATTGCAACCTCTTTTTTAATTTCTTCCTTTTTTATAAAAATATACCTTTTATCATTTCTAAACCAGGTCATTTGTCTCTTTGCAAATTGCCTGCTTCTTCTTTTTATTAGAAAAATTGCCTCATCAAGATTTATTTCTCCCTTTAGATAATGTATAATTTCCCTATATCCAATCCCGCTCATAGATGTAAGTTCAGAAGAATATCCTAAAGAAAGAAGCATTTTTGTCTCATCTATTAAGCCCTTTTCTATCATTTTGTCCACCCTTTCATCTATTCTTTCATAAAGAACCTTTCTATCGCAATCTATACATAGGGATGTAAATTTTATTTTTGAAGGCTCTGTTTTTTCTTTTTGTAAAACAGAAATAGGTTTTTTTGTTAAATAGAAAACCTCTAATGCCCTAATAAGCCTCTTTTTATCATTTGGATTTATCCTCTCTGCTGCCTCTTTGTCTATTTCCTTAAGCCTATCCCAAAGGTTTTCTTTCTTTTTCAGGAATTCCCTTATTTCTTTTGATGAAGGTGGTGATGGAAATATGCCATCAATAAGCCTTTTTATATATAAACCACACCCTCCAACAATAAATGGAATTTTTCCCTTATTAAAAATTTCTTCTAGGCTTTTTTCTGCCTTTTCTACAAAATCTGCTACACTAAATTTCTCATCGGGATTGACTATATCTATGATATGGTAAGGAATTTGCTCTCTGTATATTTTTTCTGGCTTTGAGGTTGCAATGTCCATATACCTATAAATTGTCCGAGAATCTGCACAAATGATTTCACCATTATATTTTAAAGCAAGCTGGTGGGCTATATCTGTTTTTCCAGTGGCTGTTGGACCAGCAATAACAATTGCGGTATTGCCTTTCACTTAACTTTCCACATTTCGCTGTATTTTTGTCTAATTACTTTTTAGTGGCTACATTTCTCATTAGCTCAAATAAGAAATTATCTCTATAAAATCCTCAATGTCTTTTAGTTGTCTTTGCAGAATTTCATACACAATAGCATAATTTATCTCTTCATAATTATAGCCTTTATGGAAAGATATTGTCTATGTAAAAAGCGTATCCTATGCTAAATAGTAACATGTAATTTTCTTTTCTTGCGATTTTCTTGGTTTTTTTGTCTATTTTAATCCTCCAGAGAGAACCTTAATGGAAGGATATAATGAACAAAAACAGGGTTTTCTAATACCATTGGTCTTGTAAATCTATAACCCTTGACAACCTTTAATGCCTCCTTTGCAAAGCCAAAGTTTTTAGGATTTTCCTCAATTATTTCTACTTTGTCAACCATTCCATCCGGGTTTATAAGGAGCTTAAGTTTTACAATGCCATTTATTCCATTTTCCTTTGCAGCATCAGGGTATTTTGGTTGTGTATATGAAATAAGTTTTAATGGAGCATCAAGGGAGCCTGGCTCAAATATCCCTGGCTTTTCCTCTTGTGCAACTGGAAGGATAATATGGGGTTCTACAACCGCTTCCTCCTTTACAACAGGGATTATCCCCTCCTCTTTTATCTCTTCTTTCTCTTCCTCAATTGGAAGATATGGCAATTTTGGCTCCTCTTTTACAGGCTCTTTAATT
This sequence comes from bacterium, assembly GCA_040753555.1. Taxonomy (NCBI): domain Bacteria; species bacterium. The sequence continues at coordinate 1,923 of JBFMDZ010000114.1, read as the reverse complement.
TCTTCCTTTTTTGCTACAATTTGTCTTTGTTTTTCTATTTTAACAGGCTTTTTCTCTTCCCTTATCTTTACAAGGTCAATCTTATAGACCTTATAGACCCTTACCTTCTTTGCAATTCCAATGTATGGAAGGAAAAATACAATTCCTATGTTGATAATCAACGATAATATAAATGAGTAAAAAAGCCTCATTCAAGCTTTGGAAGGGTTGCAATGGAAAGGCTTGATGCACCTCCTTCCTTACAGAGGTCAAGTATTTCAATGAGCCTTCCCGTAGACACCTTCTTATCAGATGAGATAATAACAGATGTCTTTGGGTTTTTTGATATTGTTTCAATAATCTCCTTTCTTAAAAACTCAATTGATACCTCATTTTTTCCCAAAAAGAGCCTCTTATCATCTGTTATTGTAATGATAAAATAATCACTTGAAAGTGGAATGCTTGTCTTTGCCTTTGGCTTGTTTATGGGCATACCAAGCTCCTTTGTAAGGGTTGTTGAAACAGCAAAGAATAAAAGGAGAAGAAATACGCAATCTATTAAAGGAGCAATTGTAAGCTCAGGCCTTCTTTTTTTCTTCATCAACTAATGCAATAAGCCTCATCCCTTCATGTTTAATCCTAGAAATGTTATTTTCTGCTTTATTTAAAAGAATGTTGTGGAGGAATAGGCAGGGGATTGCAATAACAAGACCAGCCTCTGTTGTTATAAGAGCCTCTGATATACCCTTTGCAAGAAGATGGGCATCTGGAGAGCCAAGCCGGGACAAGGCGTCAAATACCTTTATCATCCCTGTAACAGTTCCAAGAAGCCCAAGTATTGGAGCGGCTGTTGTAGATACAGCAATAAAATCTAAAAACCTTAAAAATCTTGGCTCTTCTCTCATTATCAAAAGCTCAAGATCTTCCTTCATCCTTTCGGATAAGGTATTTTTATTTAAAAGCTCTTTGAGGGGAAATAAAAGCTCTTCATCCTTTCTTATCCTGTGAAAAAATAGAAACCTCTCTATAATAAATGTAAAAACAATCAGGGATAGTCCAATAATTACCCAAAGAACAGGACCCCCTTTATCTAAAAAATTAAGAATTCCTTCCATTAAAATATCTTAAACCCCAATTGCCTAAAATGTTTATCAAATGTGAAAGCCATTTTTATCCCCCGCTCATTCATTAAAACAAAGCTTGTGCAATCTGTGAAACTTAACTCTTTATCTTTATATTTTTTAAACATCCTCCACGCCTCAAACCTATCTTTGTCCTTTACATCCAAAATTATTGCAATTTTGCTTCTTAAGAGGGAATCTCCAAAGGAAACAGAGGCTTGATGAGAAATCCTATATCTTATAAGGGTTATGCTCTCATCAACAATGTATTCTGATGTTAAAAGCTCAATCCTCTCTTTTTTTATTGCTTCTGCCTTTGTCTTTGCCTCATTATGGTATTGGTCATTTTTGTCATTAAGTCCAAGCCAGGCTGATGTATCAACAAAGATTCTATTTTCCATAAAGGTATTTGTCATGAGAAATAGAAAGGTCTTTATCCTTTGAACTACCCGCTCCAACCATATTCCAGAGGGAATCTTTTACCCAATCCCTTTTTTTCTCCTTTAAAAGAAAGTAAGATATTGCCTTTCTGATAACATTAGAGACATTGGTTTTTTCTTCATAAGCCCTTTTTTTTAGAGCAAAGAGCATATCTTCTGGAAAATAAATTTGTGTTCTCTTAAGCATTTTTAATGTATATTTTATACATTATAAACAATATTGTCAATCAAAAATTAACCTTGCAACCCCCTAGGAACATAAAGGGCAATTGTTCAAATTCCTCTTGTTTTGAATAATCATCATTATAGTAATAGCCATAGATATTCTTGTTGCCGGTAAGGTTTATAAAATGGATATACCATTCGCCCCATTTTTGCTTTTT
>JBFMDZ010000113.1 GCA_040753555.1 bacterium | reverse complement strand
ATCTTTATTATTTTCCCCGGATGTACGGGGACATTGGTTCTTTTTCTATCAACTTCTCTAAAGTATATGGCATGACTGCTCCCGGATTGACGTTTGAACCGAAATCCTATCCTTTTCAGAATCCTTATTACCTCATCCGAAGTGACAGCCGGAAACTTAGGACTCATACAGCCACCCTGAGCGTTGTGATAGTGACATCATCCTCGGGTATTGGCTCACCCTCTTCCTTATAGTCGGCAATAAACGCATCTATAGCCGCCTTCATTTCATTAAGGGTCTCTTCATAGGTTTCGCCTTCGACGTGGCAACCTGGAAATGCCGGACACATGGCAAAAAAACCACCCTCCTCACAGGGCTCGATAATTACCATAAATCTATATTCTTTCTTTTTACCCATATAAAACCCCCCCAACGTCTTATAACTTGTATTATTATACCCTATCTTTATTCTTACGAGTACCGAGTATCCCCTCTGGTTTAAAGAGCAAAAAGACTATAAGCACTGCAAAGGCGATGGTGTCCTTCCATCCGGCCTGTATCTTCCAGATTCCAAGGTTTTCAATGATGCCGAGGAAAAAGCCTCCCAAAACAGCCCCGGGGATACTTCCTATGCCTCCAACGATGGAGGCAATAATCCCCTTAAGAATGGCATTGAGCCCCATGGTAGGCTCTATGTTTGTCTCCAGGGAGATTAAAACCCCGGCCATCCCCGCGAGAACAGAGCCGATGCCAAAGGCATAAAGAATAACCTTTTCAGGATAAATCCCGGAGACACTGGCCCCGATCGGGTCATCAGCCACGGCCCGAATGGCCTTACCCACCTTTGTGCTATCTACTATAAACCAGAGGGTTCCAAAAAGTATTAATGATACGGAAAGAAGGAGTATCTGAATCGGGGTTATTACCGCCGAGTATATCTGATAGCCCTCCACCACCGGCCCCGTCCTTAAGGTGAGTATCTGCGCGCCATATATAAGCTGAAGAAAATTTTGAATAAAGATATATACACCGAAAGAGGCTATGAGAAAAACCAGGCCGGGCGCCCTGTGCTTTCTTAAGGGTAGATAGATAATCCGGTCAATGACTATACCGAGGATGGCTGCAAGGATCGAGGCAAAAAAAAAGAGAGTATGGGATTAATGCCTAATTGGATAGAAAGGCTATAGGCAAAATAAGCTCCGGCAGTATAAACCACACCGTGGGCGAAGTGGAAGAAACGGACGGTTTTATAAATAACCGTGAAGCCCAAGGCTATCAAGGCATATATACTGCCGGCGATAATGCCGTTTAATAAAAGTTGGTTAAACATCTTTTTCCTTAAAAGACTTATCGAACAATTCTTTTAGTCCTATTGGAGGACGTCCAGGCTTGCCAGTCTTTCCATTCAGAAAAACATGAGTTGTATATCCTTGTGTTATTAGGATGCCCTCACATAAAATTTCATAATCGAATCTAAGAATAATCGATGGCTTTTGCAGTATCTTAGTTCCTATGGTAATGATATCTTCAAGCTTTGCTGGCTGATGAAACTTAGCATATGTCTCAACAACAGGAAGATAACAACCAAGTTTTGATTCCATTTCATCATAGGGAAATCCGCAGACCCTCAATAGACTCAATCGACCAATTTCAAAATACTCGAAGTATCGAGAATAATAAACAAATCGTAGCTGATCCACTTCAGAATAGCGAACTCTGATTGACTCTTCATTCTTAATCATCCGAAAACTGCCACCTATCGTCCTTTAAAATTTGTTTTACCCTGTCACGCATTTTCACAAAATGGCGGTCAACCTTATTTAACTCATTCGCTCGATCGTTTAATGATTTAGTCTCATCATCAATGGTGTTCCTAAGTCTTTCTGGCAAATGGGGCTTATGTTTGTACTTTAACCTGTGGGATACGTCTGCCCACCCTTGTTCCAAAATAGTCCTTATTTGTATTTCACATGTCTTATCAGCTAAGTCATTTAACTCATAAATTTCCTTGTGGGCATCACTAAGCTGGAAAACAATGTGACACGACCTATACCCTGCCTTCCTATCATATTCTTTAATGTCGAGAACCTTTATAGGTCCATTATTTTCTTCTTTAAATTGCTTAACGGTTTGTAATATTTTCCCCATATCGTTTTTATAAACACACAGAATTCTCAAACCAACCATATCTTTTAATGCCTTGAAGATATAATCTGCATTCGTTTCTGTAACATTGCTGATTTTAGCTTTATAATATTTAATAAAAGAATTTTTTACTTTTTTTGTCAGCCTTTTGATATCAGTTCTATTTGCGTACCGCCGGAATTCCGTATCCCGCAAATCTTCTAACCGTGGGAATTCTTTATCTCTGCCGTTTGCTCGAGAGACGATTTTGTTATAAAAACTTTCAAAAGTTTTAATCCGATTAGGTATCTTCAAATATTCTATTTTCAATTTTTTGCACAATGCTGTACAAATATTTAATGCAACATTAGATAATCTATCGTATTGTTCATAGTACTTCTCATATTCAGATTTCCATCTCCAATAGATTGGAAGATTTTCACCCTTTTTGTCCCAAAGCTTTTTCTCTAATACCGCAATTTTCTTCAATGAGTTTGACAACTCAATGAAGGTATCCTTAAAGGGCTCCAATTTTTTAACATCCTTTTGTCCTTGCGTAACCACTAAACAAGAATAGTAATGATTTTTATCTATATTATTCTCATCCTTATCACTGTTAGGGAATGAAGGTAAAAACATATGAATCACATAAGGATGATCATAAAACTGATATGTCACTATGACTTTCAAAACATCTATTAATGTGATTTTCTTTCTTAGGATTTTCTTTTTTTTATCTCCGTCAGCCAAGGCATTGACAAAGCTTTCGCGCCAGTTAGAAAGCAGTTGTTCAGTATTATTGCTAAAAAAAGCTTCTCTCACTTTTTCATGCAGATTTTTAAAAGCAAGCTCATTCTCAGCCTTGAATTTCTCTGCATTAGCATAATTTCGATTATTATTTCTCATGTTATATATAGAGGTGATTAATTTTTTAAAATCAGTTGATATGCCAAAATCAATATCATTGAGAATAGGTATTTCAAGATACTGATATTTACAATCTAGATCAGTTGATTTCCTACCAACTATTTTCAGATAGTTTGTATTATTGATGGCAAATTGAGTAAAGAAATCAACTGGGACAACACCTTCTAAAGTTTTCTTAAGCTCATTGAACAACAAATAAAAGGCATTATAACTATCCGAATTTGACCACCGCATACCTTTATAAAAAACATTATCCCTATATCGATTATCTTTACTTATAGAGCTATCAACAAACTCTCCCTTGAGGGACCAATAATTGAAAATAATGGCATTTTTAATTGAATTAAAATCGATAATGTCTTTAAAGTAGCCGAAATCATGTAGTCTTTTTTCTTTGCCAAAAATTATCTCGAGCCTATGTTTGATACTTGTTTCCAATTCATCAATTAATTCTAAGTGTTCTTTTTCATTTATTATTTTGTTATCAATGACTTTGCTAAAATCTGCGAAATAGGCATTAATACTTTCAATCGTTGCTTTAATATTTTTAATGATGCTATCTTGTCTTTGAGAATGTCCCACTGCGAACCCTCTTCAATCCTTAAGTTTCGAATAACATTTTCTTAGATTCCAATGACTATGCGCATTTTGCACCTTACGGATATAAATACGGTGAGAATTTCTCGTTGCGTACCGTAAATAGACTTAATGGAACTTGGGCGCCTCCGTTGTTATCAAAGCGTATCTCTCCTGTTATACCTTGAAAGCTTCTCATGCCACTGAGATAGTTTTTGATAGTCTCGCCCGTCATGTTCCCCGCAGAAATTGCCTTTAGGATTAGCATCATCGCATCATAATGCCCTGCTATGTGATAATTAATCTCTTTCTGATTATACTTCTTCAAAACTTTCTCTCTGAATTCCTTTAATCTTGGTTCATCGATCCAGGCATTAAATTCAGGAGCACTGAATATTACGCCATTTGCTGATGACCCAGCTATTTCAAGAACCTTAGGTGTATAAAATGTTTCATATGCAAGAACTTGTGTATGGACACCTAATTCTGTCGCTTGTCTCAGATAATAGGCGACATCTGTCCCCCATGACGCTACAAAAATCACATCCATGTTTTTTACATTTTTAATCTTAGCAATATTCGTTCGAAAATCAGTTGCATTAGGTTCATGAGAATCTACAAAGACTATATTGCCCCCAAGTTCTTTGAATCTTTTAGAAAAATTATCAAGAAAACTCTTTCCGGAAGCATCATCTCTATATAAAACTCCAGCATTTCTCTTGCCCAATTTATTAAATGCAGTTTCTGCCAAGAAATAACCAGTAAATTTTGCATTAGGTATTACACTAAATACATAATCTGGCGCATCTTCTATTTCAGTGCTTATTGCAGATGCATTGATCAAAACGATTTTATTTTGATTTGCAATTGGCTTTAGCGCCAAAGTTACTCCGCTTGTTGCAGGAATACATGCAACTACTTTATCTACTTCCACCAATTTCTTAAAGGCATCCACACTCTTACGAGGATCAGCCTGTCCATCTTCAATAATAAGCTTAATCTTATCTTTCGGGATAACGCCCTGATTGATTGCATCGTATAACGCTAACTCCAACCCTTGTTTCCAATAATTTCCAAATTGTGCAATATTCCCCGTTATCGGAAAAACAGCGCCGACCTTAACAACATTCTCCTCCTTCTCCGCACACCCAAGCATGCCGAGGGAGATTAGCAGCCCTATAATCAACACCCAACAAGATGTCCGTTTCATAACCCATTATCTCCTTTTTCAAAAATCCTATAGAAGCTCTGTTATGATTGATTCCCTCTATAACTTGTTTTTACTTAAAAACTCCTCCTTCTCACATGTCGGAATACCATGTTTCTCAGCCTATCATTTCATTTTGAGGGTTTTGACTAGCTCCTTTAGCGAGTAGTGTGAAGAGGAAATTTGATATAATCTGATATGTTACGGGCCTATTACACAGGGAAATCCCTCTGAAAGTCAAGATATTTTTGAGTTTTTGTGTACGAGTTCAGTAACTCTATTCAGCAAAGATAGTTTGGAGATGGTAAAGGTAATTTAGGGACGAGGTAATTTGCGTAGGTCTATTGTTTTATAACATTCTTTTGCTCTGTACCGGAAACCAATCTGTTCAGCTACGAATGAACACGAATTTACACAAATAAGGCAGAATCATTACTATTGAACAGATCTTTCGGATTCAGGCCTTTCTTTTCTGATCAAGTCGTAAAAAGTCTGAAAAGGCTATTTTCTGTCATTCCGGCGAAAGCCGGAATCCAGTAAATTCAATATGTTCTGGATGCCGGATCAAGTCCGGCATGACATTTTTTATATATTTACCTGCCGGAGTAATAGTATCAAACCACCCTCTCCCCGGTTCTTATCACCTCGGCGGCAAGAGGGTTATCCTCATTAAATTCATCCACCAGATACGGATGGGGTTCGATATTGAAGTCTATCTCGCGGGCTATTTTCATAAGGAGAAACTTGAAATCAAAGCTGTCCCCTATGAACTGCCTCGTCAGGAGTGCCACATCTATGTCACTCCATTCCGTGGCCCTGCCTTTGGCATATGAACCGAACAGATAAGCAGCAAGGATATCAATGTCTCTTTTTCTCAGCTCTTCAACGTATCTTTCTATGGACTCGTATATCAATTTTTTATCTTTTCTCTTAGCCAAGCTGCCAACTCCTTTATTTTCTCGATATTCTTCTCTGCAAACTCTCTTGTGCATTTTTTGTAAAAATCCCTTTTATAGTCTTCATATCGCGTCTCAATATTAAAAAGGGTAATATATTGCAAGGAGTCCTTCCGGGCTTCTGACAGGTCTAACCCGGCTTTAATGGCGAGCTTGTAAAGATCATGTGTTCTGGGGATTTCTCTTCCTACTGTTTTCACATAATATGCCTTTAATAGTTTCTCGGTAACCAAGTGTCCGACGAATAACGCCCACATATATTCCCCGGCATTAAACATGGCTTGCATGGATCGATAATTGTCATCAGATGAATCAAGCCAGAATTGTGTGAGTTCTTTTTTGCTCACCGAAAGTTCCTTCGCTATTCAGTCATGAGAACAAAACATTATATAAAAAGCGGCTTTATATCCAACCCATGGTTCAGATGGTAAGGGAATGGCAGGGTAATGTCAAGAACGATCAGACAAATTAGTGTCATCTATTAGTTCTTATCTGTTCCTGTATTTCTCACTTTGTTGTACCATCGGCAAGACCCATGGTAACAGGAAAAAGGCCGGGCAGGCGGCAAAAAAGGTCAGGAGAAAAAACGGGGCATAACCAAGGTGCGCGGCGCCAAAACCGCTCAGCGCCCCGGCTATCACCCGGCTGAAGCTGAATATGGTGCTGAAAAAGGCGTAATGGGTGGCGCTGAATCTCTTATCGCAAAGCCTCATTAAGAAGGCCAGAAAGGCGGCGGTGCCCAGCCCGCCGGTAAAACTCTCCGCCAGTGACGCCCCATAGACGGCAAACTTGCTGCCGGTGGCCAGGGCCGCATAGGCATACCCCAGGTTGGAAACGGCCTGCAACGCCCCGAGCGCCCAGATGGCCCGGCCGATCCCCCACAGGGTAGTCAGCCACCCACCCATAATCGAACCAACTATGCTGGCAATAGGCGCTAAGGTCCCGGAAATAAGGCCGATCTCTATTCGGGTGAACCCCCGGTCCACCCAGAACGGGCTGATCATCGGCCCCATCATGGCGTCCCCGACCTTAAAGAGCAGTATAAAAAGTACCAGCGCAAAAAAATGGGGTCGTTTTAAGATGTCGCGTATGGGCAATATCCAGGAATCGATTACTCCGGACTGCC
>JBFMDZ010000112.1 GCA_040753555.1 bacterium | reverse complement strand
TTGAGATAGCAACGGTCATTCCTCTATCTTTAAATGAGCCTGTTGGATTTAAGCCTTCATATTTAAGATAAACAGAAAGCCCTGTTGCTTTAGATAGCCTCTCTGAAAATATAAGGGGTGTATTTCCTTCAAACAGGGTGATTACAGGTGTTTTTTCTGATACCGGCAAGAAATCCTTATACCTTTCAATTACACCTTTGTAATTTCGGATTTCGAATTTCGGATTTCGAATTTCGGATTTAAGATTTAAAACTTTGTCCTCTGACTCCTGACTCCTGACTCCTGACTCTTGACTCCTCATTCTGCCCTAATTCCAAAGAACAAAGGACCCTTTGTGATTACCCTCTTATTGTTTGATGTAATATAATCCATAATGTCCTTTGGTATGGAAAGGTTTATATCTGATGGATGCTCGGCAATCTTAAATTTAACATCTAGCTCTGTCTTTCCCTTTTTAAATTCTTTCTCCATCCTTGCAACAAATCCATCTGTTATTAGCTTTAGAAAGATAAACCCTGTGTTTATCCCATTTTTATAGACATCTTCAGCTCCTTTAAAAGAACCTCCCTTTGGAAGCCCAAAGATTTCACCATTATTTACCCAAATTTCATTAAATCCTGCATATGAAACAAGGGGTTTTCCAGAATCCCAATTATATGCAGAGACCTTTATATCCCTTCCCAAAAATCTTCCTTGATAACATAAAACCTCTGAAGGTCCTAAATTATCCTTTGCTTCATTTATCTTTCTAAAAATAATGGATGAGATCTGTGCTCCATAGCTTGGGCTTTCTTCACATCCTAATTTCTCTGCAATCTCTTTGTCTGTAAAGGAAGGCTTATAGAATTGGAAGAAAAGGAGCTTTCTTAAATCAGATTCATTGTTTAATATTCCAGCTAACCTGTCAACACCAAATCCAAGATTAAAAACAGGATGGTTTATTCCATAATTTGCCAAAGATTCCTTTGAATAAAATCCAAGATTTGCAACCTCAATACGATGAGCAAAGACCTCTGTATCCGTTCCTTCCTCATAGTAATTAGATGTTACGGGTTTTGTTTTAAACTCTATATCCTTAAAACCTATCCCCTCTAAGATTTGCACACAAAGCCCTTTTCCTTTTTTTATATCAAAACCTTCCTCAACAACAACACAGGAAGATGATGTGCTTTCAAATAGATGGCTTTCATCCTGCCTCTGCTCCCTTCTAAACCTTAATCCTTGTGAAAATAGCTTAATTGGAAGGGGTTTTGTCTTTATAAGATGACTTAGGGTTAGATACCACGCTGATGTCATATGAGACCTTAATGTCTTCTTATAGGAAATAGGATATAGGTTTTTAAGCTCAAAGAATTCATCCACCAACCTTATTCCCTCTTTTTCTGTTATATCAAGCCTTTTTACCAATTCCTCAATAAAATCATCCCCCTCTATATTTCCCTCTTTATATTCACGAAGAAAGGCTTTAAGCTCATTCCATTTTGAAAATAAAGGGATTATTTGTTTTATCTTATCCTCCCTTTCCTTTGAAATACCAAGCTCTGGTCTATCCAGGCCTGCAATGTAAAAAACCCTGTCAAGGATTAAGGGTGCCTCCTTTCCATATTGAAGAAAGACATCCTTCTCATCAACAATTACAGGGTTTATTATCTCATCAAAGGAGAGGTTTAAAAATATCTCCCTTAATTTAGCTAAAAGGCTATTTATAGGATGTTCTTTTCCTCGCATAATTTTTTATTATACAACCCTCGCTATCACTTGTAAAGATTAAATTATGTATGCGTTCTTTTGAAAACTAGGGCAGAGGATAGTGAAATCGCAATAGGCACAGAATCTATTGGGTTTTGGAGAAAATTTTGTTTCATCTTTCATTTTTTCTACTATTTCTTTAATAAACAATACCCCATTTTCTATGTCTTGTTCGCTTCTTGTTGTTGTTATCTTTGTGCTATCCTTTAGAAAATGAAATGTTAGTTTGCGTGGAATAACCTTATGGGTATGGTAAAATCCTATGGAATATATTGTCATCTGAAGGTCTTTATCTACCTCGTCCCTTGTCATTCCTGCCCCTGTTTTATAATCAATCACCTCATAGCCTTTCTCTATCTTGTCTACCCTATCAATCCTTCCCGTTAATGTAAAGGAATCAAAAGAAACAGAAAATTCTGCCTCAAGCATTGCCGGGTTAATATCTACATTTGCACCCTCATAAAAATCTTTAAGCATAGCTAGGGCTTTAAGCCCCCACATCCTCTCTTCATTTCTTGATGAATATCCCTCCCTTACCCAATTTTTGCGAAGGAGGTTATGAAGGATATCTAAACTCCTTTGTTCCTGACAAAAGAATTTCTCTAAGGCACTATGGATTGATATTCCCATGCTATGATATGGCTTTGGTTTGCAATATTCCTTAAGTTCATCAATATAATAAAATTTATACCTTAAAGGACACTCAAGAAACATTGATAATTTAAAATGACTTATCTTCATTTTCAGCCAATCTTTTTATAGGATAATATTTCCAATCAGATGTTGTAAAGTTTTTATGTGTTGTAGATAAAATTTTTATTGACATTTTTTGAATGAATAATTTATATTAAATAAAATATTTATTTAGGAGGAAAAAGGATGAAGAATCTTTTAGCTATTTTGTGTGTGGTATTTCTTTGTCCATATTTATGGGCAGAAATAAGAGAGAAAAAGGGAGAGGTTACAATCTCCTATATTGAAGGAGATGTTGAAACCTTGCTTGCTGGAAAAAATGCTTGGGAAAAGGCAAAGCTTAATCAAAGGCTTACAATGGGAGATAGGATAAGGACAAAATTCTCATCCAAAGCAGAGCTTAAGCTCTCTGATGGCTCAACAATTTCCCTTTCTGAAAATTCAATTATGGATATTACAGAGCTTTTGGAAAAAGGGCTTACAACAAAGTCAGGATTTAAGCTGTGGATGGGAGGGATAAAGGCGAGGTTTGAGAGGCTAAAAACAAAGGATAGTGAGGCAAAATTCTATACCCCAACCGCGGTTATGGGACTTAGGGGAACTACTGTCTGGCTTCTCGTTGATTGGGAAGGAAAGACACGATGCGGATTTGAGGAAGGAAGTGGCTATATCTATTCAGACAAAGAGGGAGAAAGGCCGGTTAATGAAAATGAGGAGGCAGAGGTTTCATTAGAGGGTGATATTACCATTAAAACCCTTGGAATGAAAACCGTTCCTAATGTGGTGGGAAAAAGCCTTACCGAGGCAAAAACAGATATTACAGATGCAGGTCTAAATGTGGGTGAGATAAGGGCAGAGGAAAGCGACCAACCTAAAGATAATGTTCTTTCTCAATATCCAGTAGGAGGAAGTGAGGTTTTAGCTAATACATCCGTCAATCTTGTTGTAGCATCTGAAATTCCTCCCTGTGTTGTTCCTGATGTTATTGGAATGCAAAAGGCTGATGCAGAAAAAGCAATAGTAGAGGCAGGGCTTACACTTGATATTGTAATTGAACAAGCAAGCACAAAACCAGAAAATGAGGTCTTAAAGCAAAGGCCAAATCCAGGGACAGAGGTTAAGAAAGAAAGCCCGGTTGATCTTATGATTTCAAAGGGCCCTCCTCCTAAGGTTATTATTCCAGACTTAATCGGAAGAAGCATTGAGGAGGCAAGGGGTATGCTTGAAGGGGTAGGTCTTAGGCTTTCCGGGATAATCTTAAAGAAAGAAAGCGCAATAATTGAGGAAGGAAAGATTGCAGAGCAGAAGCCAAGTGCAGGAGAGGAAGTAGAAGAGGGAAGCTTTGTCCAGGTATGGACAGCAATTCCTCCCCTTGTTGAAAAGCCGCCAATTCCAACAATCAATTCTCAATGGACAATTTCTGGTTTATTTGTAAGTGAGATTCCATACCTTGTTCTTAACATAACCCCTATTGAATGGTCACCTCTATTCTTATCTGTTATGGGAATGCTAACAAGATTTGACAATTCACCATATATTTTAAGGTTTAAACCACCTGTAATGAGCATTGGTGTAAATAAAATAAATGTTTCTGCATGGTTTGAGGGTGGAGACAGGAGGAATGAGGTAATTGAAACGCCATACTATGACCCACTTCCTCCAAAGATTGTAAGTGTTAGGGTTATAAAGGGAAGTGTAAGAATAAGGGTAGTAGTAGAGGATAGGGAATCTGGAATAAAGAATGTAAAAATTGAAGGAGAGAGTATTTCAGCAATAGAAGGCACTCAAGAGGAAAGAAAGGGCATAAATGTTTGGACAAGGGGAACTTACGAAAAAGCCATTATTATAGCTAAAGATGCTCCAGCAACAATTCCCATAAAGATTGAGGTAGAGGATAATGCAGGAAATAAGAGACAAAGGACAGAGAAAATTCCTGAAGCGGCTTTTTCCCTTCCAAGCCATCCCACCAAATGAATGAGGCTTATTTTATTTTTGATTACTATCCCCTGCTTATGCTTTTCCCAGCTTCCTATTTACCATAAATCAAGCCTTCCAAAGCCAAATATTTCCTCTGGCTACATCCAATTTATCGGATTTAACCATGATATAATGGGCACATCGTCTGAATATCCAAAAGGGCTTGGCGGAGAACTTTCATCTTGTTTTATGGGAAAAATTGCCAATTTTGATTATGCAATTATATCATCCCTAGATTACGATAAAAATGAAAACCTATCGCTTAAAAATATAAGTCTTTCTTTTGACAAAGAAGGCATTCTGCTTTATGGCGGAGATAGCTACATCTCTACATCAAAGCTTACATTTATTGGAAATATCAGGGGTGCCTCATTCAAAAAAACCTCATCTGATTATGAAATATTCTCATTTTTTGGAAGAACAAAGGAAAAAAGCGAAAGCTCCTTTTTGCAAATGGGTAGTGGAATAAGGCTTGAAACACAAGAAGGAAATAAAAAATTTGGCATTACCTATGTTTGCTTTAAAGATGATGAATCCTATGGAACATCCACCCTTCTGCCTGTTACATCAGAGGCATTCTCAATGGATGGAATGATTCCTTTGCCAAAGGATATAACAATTTCGTACGAATATGGAAGGTCTATTTATACTCAAGATAAAAAAACAAAGGATGATGCGTTGTTATTGAATATGAACTTCTCCCATAAGAGGACAAAGCTTCATTACGAAGACATTGAAGAGGATTTTAAGACAGAAGGGAATTCTTCAATTATAAGTGGAAGGAATGTAATTGGCGGCTCTTTTGAACCTTTAAGGGGGTTATCATTGGGTTATGAAATAGGCTCTGAAAAAAATGTAGACATTGACAAAAAAGAGATAAAATTTAACATTACAAATCTTGCTGATATAAGCCTTGAATGTAGCGAAAAGATAAAAAAGAATGAAAGCAACCTAGATGATATATCCCTTAAAATAGACAAGGAAATAAGGGGTATAAACATTGGAGGTGGCTATGAATGGGAGGGATTTGATGACAAGAAAAATCCAGAGGGAGATTATACAAGAAATGATTATTCCTTAAGCCTTGGGGTAATGAAAAAGGCTGTTAACATCGCATCTAATTTCTCTTTTCTATTTCAAGAAGAGGGCTTAAAAAAAGAAAAGACAAATATAAACTCTTGTTTTTTTTCGGCAACATTCTATCCAATAGAACCTTTGATAATTGAAACAAATTATGACTTTTATGACTACAGAAAGACAAAGACCATCTATAAAAAAAGCACCCAATCCATTCTCTTTAAATATTCCATCTCAAAAACCCTGCAAATTATCACAGGTTATGAATACATAAAAAACACAGATTATGAAACCCCTGATAATAATTTTGAGGTGGATAAGGTAAAACTAGGTTTTTCCCTTCTATTTTAGGCTTTTATACCCAAATAGAAGTGGGAAGCTGAATAGCTATCTAAAATGCTATATCCTGCCCATCTTCCATCCTTCTCAGAGATCCTTACCTCATAAAGGGAGGGAATTACCTTTTTAAGGTTTTCAAAGATATAAAATGCAATGTTCTCAGATGTTGGAGGGGTTTTATCAAATGGAGGAATTTCATTAAGATTTTGATGGTCAAAAGGAAGGATCACATCCTTAAGCTTTTTCTTTATCTCTTTAAAATCAAATACCATTCCAAGGTTATCCAATTCCTCATTCTTTAAATATATTCTAACCTTGTAATTATGGCCATGGGTTCTTCTGCAATTTCCAGGATAACCAGATATTGAATGGGCAGAAGAAAATCCCTCTTCTACCATTAGCCTATACATTTACTTAAACAGCCCACCAAATCCCTTTTTCTGCTGTTTTTCTTGCTCCATTTGCCTTATTTTTATTTCAAGTTCCTCAGCCTTCATCTTTGCATTTGAAAGGTTTGTCTTTGTAGAGATAAGCTTTTTCTTTGTATCTTCGTGGGCTATTTTTTCGGCATCAAGATCTTCTTTTACCTTTGCTAATTGTTCATTAAGAAGCCTTTCTTTTTCTGCAAATTGCTTCTTTATCTGCTCCATTTCCTTTTCCTTCTCAAGGAGCCTTTTTTTTAGATCATCAGCCTCCCAAACCTTCCCTGCTAATATTGAAAAATCGCCATTACTCATAGTCTTCTTTCCTCCTTATAATTTAAAATTTAGTGTGTGTTTAGCTATTCCAATTATAGTATCTTATATAATCTTTCGGAATTAATCTTTAAATTTTTTTCTAAAAAATGCTAATATATATATATAATAGAATGAGCAAAGAAGATTTGCAAGAAGAAAAAAACAGGAAGAAAGGTAGTGGTGCTTAATGAAAAGCTTCTTATAGAGTGTCTTTACTAAACTTTGGCAAATTTGTAAACTTCTCTTGAAAAACTTAAAGCTAAAAACTAAAAATGCAAAACTACAACTTAAAATTTAAAACCAAAGACTATAACAAAGACTATAATCTTAAGGTAAAAAAT
>JBFMDZ010000111.1 GCA_040753555.1 bacterium | reverse complement strand
CCTTGTAAAAGGGGAGATAAGTGCAACAAATAAGGTATTAGAAAGGATGCTGGAGAGATTAGGGCTTGCCGAAAAGGAGATAAGCCTTGTAAAAGGGGAGATAAGTGCAACAAATAAAATCTTGGAGAGAATTTGGGATAGATTAGACCTTGTTGAAAGGGTAGCTAAATTAGAGGATAGGACAGAGCTTATTCTGCACGATTTAGAAATAATAAGAACAAGATGAGTATTCTTTCTGACAAAATATTACCACCGGTTATTAAGATGCCTGGTGGAGGTATTATTGTTTCATCGCTAGAGGCCATTCTTAACTGGGGAAGGGGTTCATCTTTATGGCCTATGACATTTGGCTTGGCCTGTTGTGCTATTGAGATGATGGCAACCGGTGCATCCCATTATGACTTTGATAGATTTGGCTCTGGTGTATTTAGACCATCTCCAAGGCAGGCAGACCTTATGATTGTTGCAGGCACAGTTACAAAAAAGATGGCTGATAGGCTCAAACTCCTTTATGAACAAATGCCATTTCCAAAATATGTTATTGCAATGGGCTCTTGTGCAATATCAGGCGGCGTCTTTAATACCTATTCTGTTGTTCAGGGCGTTGATAAGATAATCCCTGTTGATGTTTATGTTCCTGGTTGCCCACCAAAACCAGAGGGGCTTTTATATGGCTTATTAAAGCTTCAAGAAAAGGTTAAAAAGGAACCCCTTATTAAAAGATGAGTCCACAGGAGGTTATAAAAGAAAGATTTCCAGGGGTTTGTGAGGAAGAAGATTGCAAAGACCTTACATTTAGAATAGATAAAGGCATTCTCCTTGAATTTATGGATTTTCTTTATAAAAAGCTTTCCTTTGAATTCCTTACAGATATTTGTGGCACGGATTACCCAAAAAGGGAAAAGAGGTTTGATGTTGTCTATCACCTATATTCCATTGAGCATAATCACAGGATTTGTGTAAAAACTAGTGTTTCAGAAAATGAGGATGTAGAATCTGTTTCTTCTATATGGAAGGGAGCAAATTGGCATGAAAGGGAGGTATTTGACCTGTTTGGAATAAGATTTTTGAATCATCCAGACTTAAAGAGAATCCTCCTTCCAGATGAATGGGAAGGACATCCATTGAGGAAGGATTATCCATTGGAAATTGCAAATTTTGAATACGAAGTATCGCGAAGCCAATTGTAAATTTTAAATTGAAAGATGAATAAGGTTCATGAAATGCTTATCAATATGGGTCCTCAGCACCCAGCTACCCATGGAGTTTTAAGGCTTCTTTTAACCCTTGATGGTGAAAGAATTATTTATCCAGAAGCACATATTGGCTATCTCCATCGTGGGATTGAAAAGCTTGCTGAGGAAAAGAGATATGCTCAATTCCTTCCCATAACAGATAGGCTTGATTATCTATCAGCACCCTTAAATAACCTTGCATATTGCCTTGCTGTTGAAAAGCTTGCAGGAATTGATGTGCCAAAAAGGGCAGATTATATTAGAATGATATTGGCTGAGCTTTCCAGGATTGCCTCACACCTTGTCTGGCTTGGAACATCTGCTTTAGACCTTGGTGCATTTACACCATTCCTCTATACATTCAGGGAGAGGGAGATTATCCTTGATATATTTGAGGATTATTGCGGGGCAAGGCTTACCACATCCTGTATAAGAATTGGAGGCGTTCCTTTTGATTTTGATGATAAAATCATTGAAAAAATAAAGGATTTTATAAAAATATTTCCCAAGAAGATAGATGAATACGAGGGGCTTCTTACAAAAAACCCAATTTTTCTTAAAAGAACCCAAAATGTTGGGATAATCCCAAAGGATGTGGCAATAAACTATGGCGTCTCTGGACCATCCCTTCGTGGAAGCGGCGTTTGTTTTGATATAAGAAAGCAAGAGCCATATTGTGCTTACAATGAGGTTGATTTTATTACACCCACCGGAAGGGGTATTGGCGATGTCTATGACCGGTATCTGGTAAGGGTTTTTGAGATGAAAGAGGCAACCCATATTATCAAACAGGCAATAGCTAATATGCCAGATGGCGAAATTAAAGCAGACATTCCAAAGATAGTCCCACCACCTAAAGATAGGGTAGGGAATGAGATTGAGGCTTTAATTCATCACTTTATCCTTATGGAAAGAGGGTTTGAGATTCCTAAGGGGGAGGCTTATAGAAGCATTGAATCCTCAAAGGGAGAGCTTGGGTTTTATATCATCTCAGATGGCTCTAATATACCTTATAGGTTAAAGATAAGGGCACCATCCTTTGTCAATATCTCCTGCCTTCCTTCCATTGAAAAGGGGGCAATGGTGGCTGATATGGTTGCCATCATTGGAAGCCTTGATATTGTCTTAGGCGAGATAGATAGATAGCCTCTATCGCATTATTTGTGTTCCGATACCAGAATCTGTAAATAGCTCAAGGAGTAGAGAATGCTTTATTCTTCCATCAATGATATGTGCCTTCATTACGCCATTTTCAATTGCATCTTGAGCTAACCTTACCTTCGGAATCATCCCCGAGCTTACCTTTTTTCTTCATTTTTTCTCTAATGCTTTTTTAAGTTCAAGCATTGCCTTTTCGTAGAAACCTATCTTTTCATAAACTGAGGATAACAATTGATAGCCCTGTTTGTCTTCTGGGGAAAGTTTTATCAATGCTTGGTAGCACTTAATTGCTTCCATATATGCCTCTTCTTTTTCTGCCTCACTGAAGCACTTTTCTGCCTCTTTATATCTTTTTTGAGAAAGGAAGCAAGTTTTCCTTTGACTTTATCTTTGAGAGCGTATCTATTATAAGTTTAGCAGACTTAAAACCTTCTTTTATCATCTCTACACCTATCCCTCCACGATAATAGCCCAATATGTGCAAGTTTTGGTAGACTACAGTCATAGCTGCCATTAGTTTACCATTTCTTGGTATCTTTTGTAATGCCCTTTCTATCTCTATTATAGATGTTGGTAGTTTATCAGGTGCACCAATAGATAGCAGATAACCATCTATAGCTTTAAGTGGTGCAAGATAACCTAAACCACAGGCTTCTTTCACACACTTTGCATCCTTATATATACCATACTCTATCTGAGATCTTGCGAGTATCTCTTTTGCATTCTTATAGAGTTTATACGCCTCTTCAAATGCCTCTTCCGGTGTTTTTGGAATAGTTAATTTTTCTTTTTTAGCCATTTTTCTCTCCTTGCTTTAAGTCTTATTTCTTTATAAAATATTTAGAATTGAACAAGAACCTTTATGTCTGAAATCTTTTCAAAATCCTCTTTGTTTTCTGTTACAATTTCAATAATCTCATTCTCCATACAAGCTGCGATGACAGCATCCTATAAATGAATATTATGTTCAGAAACAAGATCAATAGCACTCAAAAATGTATCTACATCCCGATCAATAATTCTCCAATTGTCTGATTTAAGAATATCTTCCACAATAATAGGGTTTTTCAACTTTTTGGGTGATAACAACAAAGAATTCCATCAGATTTTGCCCACAGACAATTCCTCCGTCTGCTTCTCATATCTGTTTCAAAAGGTTCTTTTTTTATTATCGTTGTGTTGTAGAAGATATTTTTGTTTCCCCCCTTATATTTTATTTTTCGCCTAACGCCGGGCATCACGGTCATCTCTTTCCCTGACAAACATAATCTTGTGCACTGAGACCGACATAGGTGAGTCCGTATCCGCCAAATATTTGTTGTGTTCTTCTACGCATACTTCATTATTCGGAGCATCAAGCCCAAATTCAAGAGTCACAAGTTGCACAAACTTGAAGTATTTATCCCGTTTGTTCGCCAAGGAAACGTTCCCATCATTTGGAAATATCTCCCAATCATTTCGGAGTAGGGTGAAGTGGAATGTATGCGTTCCGTAGTCCGCAGGAATTACCAACGTTTGCGGTTCCGGCAAGGATGAATCTTCCCGTTTGTAGTTCAACCATATCTTTGCCAAGCCATATTTCTCAGATTCCTTTTTCTCTGTTGCCCATGCCCATTGGGTTCCCCGTTCGTCAGTAAGGCGTACCCGGAAGGCTATCGGTACCGTACTGTTGTTGGACATCGTGACATCAAGGAAATGGTATTCATCAACCTTTCGAGGCTTCCGGCCTTCGGGGCACAATGTAACATCTACGCCGTAACCTTTGCGGACAAACTTAACCTGTAGTTGCTTGCCGTTCAGACCCGTTTTTATCCACGCGCCGTTCGGGTCCGCCCAGAGGGAAGAAATAGCATCCTTCGTATCGAACTTGTTGAAGACCTCGTCTTCTTTACATTCCAACTCTAGGCCGGTGCCCGGCAGGAAGTTGTACTTGTACGTGCCGTGCGCGTCTTTGTATGGCTCCATGAAAGTCTGCGCTACCAATTTGCCCAGAAGTTCCGTATGTGACTTCGCACGGTATTTGGATTCCTCCAATACGTAAGCAAAGATACAGATTGCAAGGATGACAAGGCAAGCACTAAAGAACGCGATCAGACGGTTTCTATGCCATTTTTGTTCCTTCTCCAGTAAACGGAATATGAACACGAGGCTAGCCGTGAAGACGCCGATCGCCCCTGACTTTGCGATTATAGAGATTAACTCATGCATTGTACTTTTTTCACCTCCTTAAGGCTTTTGCCTTTAAAATTATACTCTGCTTTCAATTTTACTATTTAGAAGTCTTACTTGACAATAAGTTGGCATCTTCGATAATCCATTTCCAGACAGGCATTATCTTTATACTGATACCATCCTTATATAATTCTTCCTCCTGGTCATAGGTTAAAATACATCCCTCTTTTAATCCTATATGTAGAGCAGATGATACTAAACCATCCAATTCCCTGGTTCTGTTTTCTTCATTCAGTTCATAACACACCTGATAGACAAATAACCTACCATCCTTATTTACCACAAAATCACATTCCCTTTCCTCTTCAAAATAGAAGATATTCTCTGTATATCTTCTTAACTCTAAAAAGACGATGTTCTCTAACAATCTACCGATGTTTTCTTGAGTTATCCTTCTTGCAAGCCCTGTATCTACCAGATATACCTTAGCCGGATTCCTCATCCTTTTATAAGAAGAGGTAGTAAATTTTCTTACCTCAAAGATAAGCATACTTTCAAGAAGGTATTTATAATAACTAAACAGGCTATCCTTTGAGAAGGGGAGTTTATCTTTATATTGCTTATAAAAAGAGGAGAGTGAAAATCTTTGGGAGAATGAGGAAAATAGGGCATCGATCAATAGTTCTAAAAGAGGGATATTGTTTATTCTGAATCTTTCCACTAAATCTTTAAAGAATATTGAGCCAAGGTATTCCTTTAATATTTTAGCCTTTTCAAACTCACCCTTTCCTAAGATAATCTCTGGGAAACCACCCCATCTTAAGTAATCTTTAAAATGGTTTTTTAAGAAGATTTTTTTCTCTGTATAGATAAAGTCTTTGTTTGGCAAGATATTTTGGATTTTGAGATATTCTTTAAAAGAAAATGGATTTATCTCTATGCTCCATGCCCTTCCCCTCAGGGATGTATGTATTTCTTGTGGCATAATCTTAGAGGATGAACCGCTTACAAATAGGGTTATTTTCTCTTTTTCAACCGCTCGCCTGGCAAATCTTTCCCAATCCTTTATGTTCTGTATCTCGTCAAAGAGAAATGTCTTTGGTTTATTTATAAGATGGGGATTAAGTTCTAAAAAAGCCTCTTTTAGTATTTCAAAATCACTTACCTTAAAATCAGCTAATCTTTCATCCTCAAAATCAATATACAGGGCAGAATCTTTGAAGGTTCTGAATAGACCATAAAGGATGAAGGTCTTACCGCTTCTCCTTACTCCGTATAATACAATGACCTTGTTTAATCCTTCTGGAAGATAAAACCCTTCCCTTTTGATAATTGTGCCTACATAATTTAATATAAATTCGCGATTGCCTACGATGATTTCTTTGAGTCTTTCTTTTGGAAACATAATTTGTCCTTCTTTTAGGGAAAGAATATCAAATTTTTATCCTTTTGTCAAGGAGAAAATACAGAAAGCCTCCCAATCTTAATCATGGCTTCTATTTCAAGATGGGGCAATCTCTACCTTTCCTCAGCAATTTTCATCACCTTCCACCAAAGTTTCCTACCTTTCTGTGCTCCACATGCCACATCTTTGTCATCAGGGCTGAAGACAGGATCCCCAACCCCATCAAATTCCTCACCCTTCTTGTCTCCTATTACGATGAACCATTTGCCTCCCGTGAGCCGTGTGAGCCATCCCAATCCCGTTATGTCTTCTTTGCCTCCTATGTTTGCACGATATGCCACCTGCTTGCCATCAGGGCTGAAGACAGGATCCCCAACCCCATCAAATTCCTCACCCTTCTTGTCTCCTATTACGATGATAATTCCTTTTAATCCATTTTACCCACCTCCTTTTTGGCTTTTTATCATCTATCAAGCACATTATTGTAAAACTACCTTTCTGATTTTCCCTTTTTGTATATTAGACAACCGGGGTTGCAAAAAAGTTCTCATTTGTTTTTGTATCTATTCAGTTCTATTTTTGACAAGCATCCTTTCTCATAAACTGATTCTAAGAACCCAAATCCCATAGTATTATAGACACAATAAGCACAGCCAATAATTTTCTCCGTCAATTCCTTATATTTTAACCTCCTGTCCATCTTGTAAATCCTGTCAAAAGACCTGAATAGTTACGTAAATTCTTGTAAAAAAACCTTTTGCCAAAGGCTAAGGATACTGTTATTGCTAAAAAATTGTTAGCTAACGATACGTTGTATGATAATATTCTTTTCATCTTTTAGGTATTGAGCAGGGGTTTTATACCCCAAACTCCTAAGCCCAGAACTTCCCCAACTTTTTACAAATCTATATAAACAATAAGATAAAATGGATTATTGTTAAAATAAACTTAAGGCGTCCCTAAATATTTTGGAGGTGCTTTAAACAATATGAAGGTTAATAGATTT
>JBFMDZ010000110.1 GCA_040753555.1 bacterium | reverse complement strand
AAGGCTATCTACTCACTAACCATAACCAGAGTGGGGTAAAGACAATTATCTTTTGGTCAAATAGTTCTTCTCCCTCAAAATCTTTGGTTAAAATGAGGGCTTTGGTTAGTTTAAACTCATCCATTGCCGCCAATATTGCCCTAATCTCTCTTTTCTTCGTTTCTTCATCCCTTATATCCCAACAGACTTGAATTAATTCCTTTGTCTCTAAACCCTCCCTGACTACAAAGTCAACCTCATATCCAAGTCTATTCTTCCAATAATAAACATCCTTTCCACTTAGATGGAGAAAGACGATATTCTCTGCCAATTTGCCAAAGTCATAAGATGTTTTAAAGGAAAGTGCATTCACCAACCCGACATCTACAAGGTATATCTTTCTTGGATACTGAAGTTGGTCTTTTATAGAGTAAGAAAATATGGGTACTTCAAAGGCAAAGAATGCCTCTTTGAGGTATCCCATATATCCAATAAGGGTATTTTTGCTCACCTTAAACCCAATACCCTTCAAAAGATTAGCCAATTTCCCAAAACTTATTAAATTAGAGGCAGATTGAACTACCAATTTTAGAAATGTCTCAAAAAGCCTTAAGTTTCTTATCGTATATCTCTCCACAATGTCTCTATAGACAATCGCTTGATAATATTCGCGTAATATCTCCATCTTCATACTTTCAAAGACAATCTGGGGAAAACCACCAAATTCCAGGTATTCATTAAATGCCTTTATAACTTCATGACGCGTTGGGCTGTGGAGAATGCCCTTTTGTTCAAACTTAATCCCTTTTGCCCCTAAAAACTCTTTGAAATTAAAGGGGAAAACCTCCAATGTAATGGTTCTTCCCCTAAGAGATGAGGCTATCTCAGAAGAAAGTAGCCTGGCAGAAGAGCCAGTAATGATGAATCTCACATTTCTATACTTATCATAAAGGTTTCTTAAAACCCTCTCCCAGGAAGGATGGTTGTGAATCTCGTCTAAGAGTAAAAATAATGGTAAGTTCCTATTGTATGAAAAATTCTCTTCATAGACCTCAAACAGTAGCGGTAATTCTTTACCAGTAAGGGGATATAGCCTTTCATCCTCAAAGTTGATATAGATTATGTTAGAAGAGGGCAATTTTTCTTTTAGTCTTTTTGCTATTTGATACAAGAGATAGGTCTTGCCACTTCTTCTAACCCCCACGAGAGCAATAATGAGACCTGTATTTAATAAATCAGAGGGTATATCCCGCTCGATAAGAGAAGGAAGCTTGTATTCAAGCCATTCTTGAATAATATATCTTATTGCCTCTTTTGTATTCATCTTATTATCGTATTCCCTATAGAACAATTATACATAAATATCATTCTCTTGTCAAGACAATTTTTTGGCACTCATACTTCTCTTAAGGAAATTAGCGGCTTCAGTTTCTAATATGCGGTAGTGCATTGCTTTGGCTTTTTCGTAGGCGGATTGGGCAAGGGGTTTGGCTTGGTCTGGGTTTCCTTCAGCTAAGTATAGCCTGGCTAAGGCAAGCCCTGTCTCAGGTTCGTAGAGCTTAAAGCCGGTGCGGGTTATTGCTTTTGTGCGTTTTCTAAAGCCTTTTTTCCTGCTTTATAATCCTTTGTCTCTACAGAAAGCCTTCCTATTTCAATCAGGGCTTCTATTTCAAGAAAAGACATCTTTCCTGCTAATGCAGATTTTCCTATACCACTTTTCAAATCACTAAGGCGGTCAAAATCTAGGTCTTCAGAGACACGATTTAGTCCAAAACAGAATCTAAGGCAAGAACCACCGGTAAATATAAGCTCTTTACCATAGGAGCGATTATAGACAAAGTCTAAGATGTATAGTTGGAGATGCTCCTTCAAGTAGTTTCTAATGACTGGTGTAGGAAGACTTCTTCTTAAGTAAACCTCGGTAATCCTTTGAAGGTTAAAGAGAAGCATTTAACACCCCTTTTATGCAATCAAAGATATAGAACATCTTCTTTGATTGAGCCATATCTACATAATTTTTAAATTCTATAAGGTCTGTGTTTTTAAATTCATCCCAATTGATTCGCAATCCCTCTTGAATCTCTTCTTTTGGGTTTTCTCTTAAGGTAGTTTTGAGATAGAGGAGGTCAAACAATGATTTAGCTTTGCTTGCCAGATAGATTAGGTTCTCTCCATAAGGTTTTGTAGTAAATCCGAGAAAAAGGCTTTGTTTGATATTCATATACCTAAATGTTCCCATAGGAGTATTATATGCCCTTGTAGCCTTTAAGGTAATAGATGTAAGAGGATAAGTAGCTTCGGTCAGCAAGCTATATTGAGAGAGGATATATTCACCGGAAAGGTAAGAGGGAAATCTTAATCTATTAGCTAAAAATTCTAATAGCTCCCTTTTATTTGGCTCTTTAAGGTAATAGAGCCTTGAGGTATAAAACCCTTTCTTTAAAGAGACTATCGTGCCATTCTTAAGCCATCGCTTGATTTGTTCATTCAATGCATCCTCACGGCGGTTCTAAGGCAAGTCTTAAAGAGGTTTTAGTAAAATAGGGTATTTCTTCAAATGCTCTTATTTCCATTTTGTTTCACTATTAGTATTAATTTCATACTAATTATAAAATAAAATTTGCAATTTGTCAACAACTTTTTTTGCCGACGAGGGGTGGAGAAAGGAAGACCTCACCGGTATGTATTCCAGCACGGATAGAGAAGCCTTTTTCCTTTAGCTTTCTTTGAATCTGGATAGCAGACAAAAGACCATCCTGAGCACTCTCAAAGAAAGCAAGCATTCCATCACCGCCAACCGGATGAAATTCACCATTTTGGCTTTTTATTATCTTCTCTGATATATATCTCTTATCTGCTGAATTTTAGCAGCGGCAATGTCTCCATCCTTTGAGAACAGCTCGGTTGAACCTTCCATATCAGCGAGAAGAACAGTCCTTTTCCCTCTAAATCTTCCAATCTGGCGCAATGCCTCTCTTTTTATCTTAAAAGGGCTAAATTTAGAAAGTGAAAGAATGAGGCCAATTGGACATAAAAGCCTACACCAATACCTACTTGTAAATGATGAGAGAAAAAGAAATATTCCAAAAACAAATGGAATCCAGTAATAACAAGATAGAAAAAAGGAAGCATCAAGGTCAAAACAAAGGATTAGAATAAAGACAAGGAATACATATTTTATTG
This sequence comes from bacterium, assembly GCA_040753555.1. Taxonomy (NCBI): domain Bacteria; species bacterium. The sequence goes on along the minus strand of JBFMDZ010000110.1, from coordinate 3,923 downwards.
CAGGATGAGAATAAAGGTGTGCATCAGAACCAGAAATCCTTCTTGAGATATTGTTTGTTATATCTTGGATTGTCCCAGCTGGGCATATAAATCTACAGAATATCCTTCCAAAAAGGCTTAAGGGAATTGCAATGTAAAGGATTGGATTCCTTAAGGTTTTTGCAGGGCAATATAAAAGATTGCAGCTTGAGCAGGCAATCCAGGGAAGCGAATATGGGCAGAATTTAATGGGAATAAGAATGGGAAAGAGAAGGATAAGGGATATGAACTTTATTATCCTTTCTTCTTTATTATAAATTCTCCTAGAATCAAAATATCCATCCCACTTTTCAATTATAGCATAAAATTTAATTATTTAGCAATATTTTATCTTTAAATATACCGTATATGTTTAGCCTTTAGTCATTAGTCATTAGTCTTTAGCCTTTAATTTGTAAATTTTTTCTCCTTTCCAGAGCTTCTATGCCCTGCAGAAATTATCATCCCTTGTCAGTGAGAGCCAGTGGTTAGTATCCCTGAGGCAGCAAGAAGGAGGATAATAACCTGTAATATTGCAAGAAAAAGGTAGGTCTTGTCCTTCTTTTTATAAAATATGGGGAGGATGGCAAGGAAGCAAATAATGGTAATCGCAGAGAGAAAAACAATGGGTATAAAATTAAGGAAATCCCCAAATTTAGTTAAGCTAATCCAAGACCAGCCCGAGGGAATATTGGCAGATTTAAGGTATTTTTCAGAGGGCATAGCCCAATATTTTGAAAGGTTTTCAATCGGAATGTAGGGAGGAAGTATTCCAAAGATATAGACAATAAAGCTTGTGATTAAAAGAAAAATCCCCAATTTCACACATAAACTAAGGGTTTTTCCATAAATAATCTCTTCCTTTTCTTTCATTTCCAAATTCCAAAGCCTTTTAGCAATGACCTTATTCCTACAAAAATAAGGAATAAAATAACAATATAGCGAATGATTTTAGGATGTGTCTTGGGAAGAAGGGCCACTCCAATCTTTGTTCCCAGCATTACACCAAATATGGATGGGATAACAATCATAGGAAAAAGACAACCCTGGTTTATATAAACCCAGGCAGCAGATGCGGTTGCTATGGAAAGGAAAAAGACGCTTGTTCCTACCGCAAGCTTTAAGGGAAGCCCCATAATTAAATTTAAAATAGGGACATTTGCCCAGCCTGCTCCGATTCCAAACATCCCGGCAATAAATCCAACCATGATAAAGAGAAGAAGCCCCCTTTTCATCCGATGTATCTTCCAAGAAATCTCCTGATCGTTTGATTCCTCATAATAGCTACCATTTATCTTAAGCAAAGAGGGAAGGCCACCCTCCTTTTTTACGCTAGGATACTCTGTGCTTTTTGAGAGAATAAAAAATATGGCAATTGCAATCACAAGGATTCCCAAAGATACTTGAACAATATTGGTTGGTAGAGCAAGACCAAGCATTGCCCCAAATATGGAGGATATAGAGGCTACCAACGCACAGGGAATAGAGAGCCTTAAGCTTGCCAAGCCCTTTTCAAGCAGCTTTGGACCTGCATTTAAAGAGCCACAAAGGGCAAGTAATAAGCCTCCACAGCGGATGAAATCAAGGTGGAAGGGAAAGAAGCCACTAACAATGGGAACAAATAGGGTTCCACCTCCTAAGCCTCCCAAAACCCCAACTATGCCAATAACAAGGCTTATTATGAATAAGGCGCAGGGATAAACCCACCAATCAAGCATTTAACAAAAACCCTCTTGCCCTCTCTTTTCTCTTGCAAGTAGGACACAATTTTTCTTCTGTTTTCACAAAATCGTATGTGTTGAGCTTCCTCATTAAAAAGCCAGAAATCACTTTGTTTGTTTAGCTTTAGCTAAACACGTCCTCTTCTTTTCTTCCTCCTTTAAATCATTTCAATATACCCACAGGGGCATTCCTCTGCACATTTTTTGCAACCCTGGCAATTGGATAAGATAAATTTATAGTGCTGACCCTTTGGAAATTTCTTTACCGCAGAATCAGAGCATAAAATGTAGCAATTATCACAATCAAAGCAAGAACCACAGCTCATACATCTACTTGATTCATAGATTGCTCCATCTTGATTTTCTACAAGGCCTCTTGGCACTTTCTCATAATAATTAAGGTTCATACTTGTATATTTTATAACATTTGGCTTGAATGCTTTTTGGGCTTCTTTTTCCCTAAGATGCTCATCAATTGCTTGTGCTGCCTTTGCTGCCATACCAATTGCATCTGTTACAAGACCAATCTGAATAAAATCACCACCAGCAAATATCCTATTTCCACAATCCCAAGAAAATTCTTTTTCCTGACCAATTGCAGAAATTATGGTATCTGCCTTAAGGGTAAATTCAGAACCAGAGATTGGAATAGAATTTGGTCTTCCTTTTTCATCTGTGCCTTTTAGCTCCATCCTGATACATTTAAGACCATCCCCAAGAATCTCAATGGGGGCTGTCAAAAATTCAATCTTTATCCCTTCCTCCAAAGATTTATCTACCTCCTCAGAGATAGCTGGCATTTCATCCCTTGTCCTTCTGTAAAGGATTTTGACATCACAGCCTGCTCTTTTTGCACACCTTGCCGCATCAATGGCAGAATTTCCACCACCAATGACAACAACATTTTTTCCAATAGAAAGAGGTTTCTTTGAATTATAAGCATATAAAAATGAGATGGCAGATATCGCCCTATCTTCATCTGGGATATTCAAAGGAAGGGATTTTTGTGCCCCAATGGCTATATAAATTACATCACAACCTCTTATCTCCTCAGGGTCTTTTATTTTTGTATTTAATCTTACCTCAATCCCTAAATCCAATATCTTCTGAATTTCTTTGTCAAGTATATCCTTTGGAAGCCTGTAGCTTGGAATGCCATATCTTAACATTCCACCAAGTTTTTCCCTCTCCTCAAAGATTGTAATTTTATACCCCCTCCTTGCAAGCTGATATGCACAGGAAAGACCAGATGGACCTCCTCCGATTATTGCTATTTTTTCTGGGAATGTATCGTTATAAAGCCTCTTATGCTTTAAACCATTCTCTATTCCCCAATTTCCAATAAACCTCTCTAAACTATTTATAGAAATTGCTTCATCCTTTCCACCCCTATTGCATTCATTCTCACAGGGATGTGGGCAAACCCTTCCCGTAATAGCAGGCAGGGGATTCTTGTCTGTTATTATTTCCCAAGCAATATTAAATGAATCTTCATAAGACCTCTTATAACCCTCAGATTGGGCTATTGTTGTAAGGTATTTCCTTATGTCTATTCCGCTTGGACAGGTATATGTGCAGGGAGGGGTTAATTCCCTATACCTTGGCCTTAAAGATGATGTCTCCCTTCCCCCCTTTAAGCCTATCTTATCTATATCCCTTTTTCTTGTTTTAAGAATTATTGCCATTGTCGCCTCGCTCCATTTTAAATTTTAAAATCTTTTCCTCTTTCAATTTGAAATTTACAATTTGCAATTTACAATTTACAATTCTATTTTTCATCTTCCTTCACCTCTATAAATGTTCCACCGAAATAGGAATAAACGCACCTTTCGGAGTCAATAAGCCCCTTTATTGCTTCTTTACATTCTTCACGAGATACCCCATATTGGCTTTCCATTTCCTTTGAAAGCTCTTGTGGCTTAAATTTTTTTCTTCCCTGATACTTCTTAAAAGCCCATACATAGCATCTGCTAAATACTAAATACCATAACACCCATTACCACAAAACCTATTATGATTAGAATAACGGCTTCCAGATGACTTACTCGTAAAACAGAAAGGATAGAGAAGAAAGAGAGGAATTCATAAGAAATCCTTGGTCAATTATATTAATTCTTCCCTCCATTCCTAATCCACAGCAATTGCCTTGAATTTACAGGAGGAATAGCACAAACCACACCTTAT
>JBFMDZ010000109.1 GCA_040753555.1 bacterium | reverse complement strand
CATAAAAAGGCTTATCCTTTACAACATGTCCAAAAATCCAGAGACCTCAGAAAGACTTTCCTTTCTTCTTACAGAAAAGGAAAAAAGCCCTGAATCTTATCTTTTACTTGGAATATCAAAAGAAAAGAATAAAAAGGATGATGAGGCAGAGAAATATTATAGAAAGGCAATAGAGCTTGGGCTAGATGAGGGATTTGTAAGGTTTGGATGGCTTCTTTTTAAAAATGAAAGGGATGATGAATGTTTAATGGTGATAGAGGAGGGATTAAAAAGATTTCCCGATGACTTTGACCTTTTGGTTCTTTATGGTGTCCTTTTAAGCCAAAAAAAGGAGCATCAAAGGGCAATTACAATCTTTAAGGATTTAATCAAGAAAATGCCTGATGATGACTACTTATATTTCCAATTGGCTGTTGCCTATGACGGTCTTTTAAATAAAAGCTGGGCAATAAAATATCTTTATAAGGCTATAAGGCTAAACCCAAAGAATTCAGCTTCTTATAACTATATTGGATATACCTGGGCAGAGGAGGGAAAAAATCTAAATAGGGCAATAAAGCTTATTGAGAAGGCATTAAAAATAGAGCCAGATAACCCAGCATACATAGATTCTTTAGGTTGGTGCTATTATAAAATGGGAAGCCTTGATTTAGCCCTTCCATTACTCCTTAAGGCATATAATTTAAAAAATGATGACCCTGTAATACTAGAGCATATAGGTGATGTTTATAATGATAAAGGAATGAAAAATGAGGCAGAAAAATTTTGGCATCTTTCCCTTGATAAATTTAAGGAAGAGAAAGACAAAGAAAGGGTTAAAAAGAAGCTAGAATGAAAAAATTGGTTTTTCCCTTACTCCTTATAATAGGAACATCCTCTTTTAGCAGGGAGATTCCTATAACAAAGGTTATCCTCTATAAAAATGGCATATCTTACATTGAAAGAAAGGGAAGGGTAAGGGATAATGAGATAATAAACCTTTCATTTAAGGATGAAATCTCTGATATATTAAAATCTTTAACCATAAGAGACCTTGATGGAGGAAAGGTCTTTTGGATAGACTACGAATCAAAAAAGCCACTTGATAAGATTCTTGAAGACTTTTCATTAAATCCCTTAAACGATAACCTTACCTCGCTATTGGATAAGATAAAAGGGGCAGAATTGGATATTGCGCTTGGCGGAGATGTTTTGAATGGAAGGCTTTTGGGCTTAAGAAAAAAGGCTATTTTGAAAGATAATTTTAAAATCGAGCTTGATGTATTGGATATAATAGATGAAAATGGTGGATTAAAAAGTATTCTATTGGATGATATAGATGAGATAAGATTAAAAGAAAAAAGCATTGAAGATGAGCTAAATAGGGCTTTAGAAACAATCTTTCAATACAGAAAAAAAGAGAGAAAAAACCTTTCCTTAATTGCAAAAGGCAATGGTGAAAGAAATATAATAATAAGCTATATCACAGAAGCTCCTGTATGGAAAAGCTCTTATAGGATTGTAGCTTTTGAGGAAAAGCATTCTTTATTTTTACAAGGATGGGCAATTGTTGATAATCTTTCTGACTATAATTGGAATGATGTTTCTTTATCCCTTGTTTCAGGAAAGCCTATCTCTTTTATCTCTGATCTCTATTCTCCAATATATAAGAAAAGGCCTGTAATAAAGTTTGAAGAAGAAGAGGTTCAAAAACCAACAATTTCAGAAAGGACATTTGCAGGAGAAAGAAAAAAAGCAATGGTAGGAGGATTTGCTGCTATTGAAGTCCATGATATGGCTTTAGAAATGAAGGAAACCCAAGAGATTGAAATAGCTACCAGAGAGATGGGCGATCTTTTTGAGTATAAGATTGATTATCCTGTAAGTATTCCATCTAACAAATCAGCCCTCATACCAATTATTGAAGGAGATATTAAAGGAGAAAGGCTTTCTTTATACAATGAGGCAAACAATCCAAAAAATCCCCTTTGCTGTCTCTCTATAGAGAACACCACAAATCTTACATTAGATAAAGGCCCAATTACTGTATTTGAAAATGAAGCCTATGCTGGAGAGGGAATATTAGATAGGTTAAGACCCACCGAAAAGGCTTTCATTACATATGGCGTAGATCTTGGTGTAAGTGTCTCTCCATCAGTAAATAGTGAAAGGAGGAATGTTCATTATGTAAGTATTATTCAAGGAACAATGTATGCATATTATAAGAATATAGAGCTTAAAACCTATAGTCTACAAAACAATACCCTCAATCAAAAGGAGGTAATTATAGAACATCCTTTAAGACAAGGATGGGATTTAAAAGAGCCAGAGAAGGAAATGATATATGAACAAACACCAAGTTATTATAGATTTCGGATGAACCTTTCTCCCAATGGTTCATCAAGTCTTTGTGTAAAAGAAGAGATGACATATTATGAAACATATCTCCTTACAAATATTACAAAAGAAAATATTGAAGTCTTCGTAAATATGAACTACATCTCTCCTGAAATAAAAGGGACATTTGAGAAAATAATCAAATTAAAGGATAAAATAAATGAAATCCAGAAAAAAATTGCCTCCCAAGAAAAAAGATACTCTGAAATATTTAAAGACCAGGAAAGGATAAGGGAGAACCTTAAGGTTTTAAAGGATACACCTACTGAGAAGAAGCTAGCAGAGGAATATGTAAATAAGCTATCCAACCAGGAAAAGGAATTAGAAGCCCTTAAAAAGGAGATTGAAGGATTGTATCTTGATAAGGAAAGCTACACAAATGAACTGAACAATATTATAAAAAACATAAATTTTGAAAAGAATATTTAATGGAAGATTTTAAATTAGAAAGGGTTTTAGGAAGCGGAGGATTTGGAAAGACATACCTTGCAGAGGTTTTAAATCCAAGCCTTAAAAAGGAATGGGGGGATTATGTTGCAATAAAAATTCCACAAGATAAAGAAAAGGAGGAATTATTAAAAAGGGAGTTTTTAATGAATGCAAGCATTGTCTTAAAGCTAAAGAATGTAGGAGAATGTCCAAATATTGTTCAATTCCTTGGCATTTCAAAATATAAAGGCTATTATATAATGATTATGGAATATGTAGACGGAAGAAGCCTAAAGGATATAAAAATGCCTGTTTCTTGTGAATGTGGGCTTTCAATCATAGATGATATCCTTTATGGTCTTGTTCATCTTCACAAAGCAGGTATTCTCCACAGGGATATAAAGCCATCAAACATCCTTCTTACAAAGGATAATAGGGCAAAGATATGCGATTTTGGGATAGCAAAGCTTACAACAAAGAATGAAAAGCTTCTTTCAAGGACAGGTTCTTATGCCTATGTTCCTAAAGAGAGGTTAAAGGGAGAAAGGGAGGAATTTTCATCTGATATATACTCTGTTGGAATAACCCTTTATGAGCTTCTTACAGGAAATAGCCCATTTTTGGGAAATAGCCCGGGAGAAACTGTAAAAAATATTTTAGATAAAGAGGCAATACCGCCAATATTTCTAAATAGAAAAATAGGAGAAAACCTAAATAAAATTGTTATTGTATCCATAGCAAAAGACCCAAAATTAAGGTTTCAAAAGGCAGAGGATTTCCTTAATGTAATAAGGGCTTATAGAAAAGATGGAATAAATAGGGATACATACATAGAGAAGGAGATAACAGAAAAGCCAAAACCGAAGATGTTTGTTGCAACAGGAGAATGGAATGAAAAATAATTGTAACCACACTGAAACAAAATTGGTTTTTTTGTGTTATGCTAAAACAAAAATGGTTTGCAAACTTTTTGGTTAACATGTAGTTAGGCATCTTAACCCTAGCCATTTAACAAAAGGGTTTGTTTGAAATTCAATTGATTTTTGGTATGTTATCCGTATAATCCTGCGTCCTATTAACTTATCCGTGCCAATCAGTGGCTGAATGGTAACAAATTTGGGGAGGTTCTGAAAATTTCAACTTGCAACCTTGACAGGATAATGGTTTTTAAGTTATCATTTCTTTGTGCCTGTTCTTATTGTTGGCTCTGTGGGAATAGATTCAGTCCAAACACCATTTGGTGAGGTTTTTGATGTTTTGGGAGGCTCTTGTATATATGCTTCTGTTTCTTGCTCATTCTTTTCAGAAGCAAGGATTTTAAGCGTTGTAGGAGAAGACTTTAAAGAGGAATATTTTTCCCTTCTAACATCTTATGAAATTGACACAGAAGGCATTCGTGTTCTTCCTGGAGAGACATTTAGATGGAAGGGTTACTATACCTATGAGCTTAATGAGGCAAAAACATTAGAAACAAAATTAAATGTTTTGGCTAATTTTGATGCCTCTCTTCCAGAACATTACAAGGATTCAAAATATATCTTCCTTGGAAATATTGACCCAGATATTCAAATTAAGGTTATAGAGCAGATAAAAAATCCAGACTTAATTGTTTTAGACACGATGAATTATTGGATTGAAAATAAAAAAGATGCATTAAAAGAGGCAATATCAATGGTAGATATTATTGTTTTAAACGATGGTGAGGCAAGGGAATTAGTAAAAGAGCCAAATCTTGTAAAGGCATCAGGAAAGATAAGGGAATTAGGGCCAAAGATTGTAATAATAAAAAAGGGTGAGCATGGATGTCTTATGTTCTCGGAGAGGGGAATATTTTCAGCACCCGCATATCCACTTGAAAGCATTTTTGACCCAACGGGCGCAGGTGATACATTTGGAGGGGCTTTAATTGGCTATCTTGCTAATACATCAGGAAAAAGCGATGACCAGCTAAGAAGGGCTGTTATCTTTGGTTCTGCAATGGCATCCTTTGTTGTTGAGGATTTTAGCCTAAATAGGATGAAAAGGCTGACATGGGAAGAGATAAGGCAAAGATATTATCAATTTAAAGAGCTTTCCCATTTTGAGCTTGAATGAAGATAGGTTTAATTGGATTAGGAACAATAGGACAAAGCGTGGTAAGGGTATTACTTACCGAGAATTTTCCCGGCATTTCCCTTGTAAAGATAGCTGATATTGACCTTGCAAGAAAGAGGGATTATATCCCACCTGAAGAGCTTTTGACAGATAACCCTTATGATATTCTGGATGATCCAGATATAGATGTTATAATTGAGCTTATTGGCGGCATAGAACCAGCTTTAGACTATATTTTAAAGGCATTTGAGAATAAAAAGGATGTTGTAACCGCAAATAAGGCTTTGATTTCTTTGCATCTAAAGGAGATTATAGCATCTGCAAAGACTAATAAAAGAAGAATAAGGTTTGAAGCATCTGTTGGCGGAGGAATTCCCATTATTTCATCCATAACCTCAAGCCTTACAGCAAACAAAATTCAAAAAATATATGGGATAATCAATGGAACAACAAATTATATCCTAACAAGGATGCTTGAGGAGAAAAAAGAATTTTCGGATGTTCTAAAGGATGCCCAAAAAGAGGGTTTTGCTGAAGCCAATCCATCCCTAGATATAAATGGAGATGATACCCTACATAAGATTATTATTCTAGCAGGTCTTGCATTTGGAAGGATTGTAGATATGGCTTCTGTTTATAAAGAGGGGATTTCCAAAATTACCATTTCTGACCTTGTCTATGCAGACGAGCTTGGATTTAAGATTAAGCTCCTTGGCATTGCAAAGATAGATAATGGAAATTTAGAAATACGAGTTCACCCTGTTATGATTCCAAAGGAGCATCTTCTTTCCAGCGTTTCTTACAATTACAATGGTATTTATGTTGTCTCTGACCTTACGGGGCCCCTTCTTTTCTATGGTAAAGGTGCTGGTGGGAATCCTACATCCTCTGCTGTTATTGCTGATGTATTTAGCCTTTTAAGGGGTGAAGAGATGAATATTCCAGATATTTCTAATGTTTCTGTCTATCCAATAGAAAACCTTGTTCTTAAATCTTATATAAGGCTCATCGTATCTGATAAACCTGGTGTATTAGCCTTAATCTCTGGTATTCTAGCAAAATATAAGATAAGCATTGAATCCTGCATCCAAAAGGAAAGGGGCGATGTCGTTCCTGTTGTAATGGTAACACATGAGGCTTATGAGGGTGATATAAAATCTGCAATTGATGAGATTAAGAAAGAAGATGTTATCAAGGATGTTATGAGGATAAGGATAGAGGAGATATAAGAAATGCAAAAATCAAAATCAAAATGATGGAAAAATTAAAGGTAATAGATAGAGCAAATATTCTTATTGAGGCGCTTCCTTATATCAAGGAATTTTATGATAAGTATATTGTTATAAAATATGGTGGTTCGGCAATGATTGAGGATGAATTAAAGGAATCCTTTGCTATTGATTGCACCCTTTTAAAGTATGTGGGAATAAAACCGGTAATTGTTCATGGCGGAGGTCCTCTGATTACAAAGTTTATGGAAAAGCTTGGGATTAAGCCAAAATTTCAGGATGGCTTAAGGATAACCGACAAAGAGAGTATGGAGATGGTTGAGATGGTTTTGGGAAGGATAAACACTGAGATTGTTTCATTATTAAACAAGCATGAGGCGAAGGCAGTAGGGCTTTCTGGTGCAGACGGAAATATGATTTTGGCAAAGCCAATAAAGAAATTAGGGTTTGTAGGCGAGGTTCATAGGATAAATAAAGAGCTATTAGAGAAGCTTTTTTATTCTTCCTTTATCCCGGTTATTGCCCCGATTGGGGTGGATGAAAAGGGGGTAAGGTATAACATAAATGCTGATACCGTTGCTGAAGCGATTGCATCAAGAATTGAAGCAGATAAGATTATATTTCTTACCGATACAAAAGGAGTATTAGATGGAGAAAGGCTTCTTTCCACTATAAGAATAGATGAGATAGAGGGATTAATCAAGAAAAAGAAGGTAAGCTCAGGGATGATACCAAAGGTAAGGGCAGCTCAAGAGGCGATTGAGAATGGCGTGATGAAGGCACATATCATTGATGGAAGGATAAAGCATTCAATCCTCCTTGAGCTATTTACCAACAAAGGGATTGGAACAGAGATTATAAGATGGTTATGCTAAAGCCAAAGGCTATACAGACATTATATGAATGAAATGGTGTATCTATTCAGTTCTATTTTTGACAGGATGAACAGGATTGACAGGATTAAATTTATCTTGTTCATCATAAATTATAAGAACGATGAATATTCCGACAATTCCCTCGCCTTTCGCTTTACTTCAAC
>JBFMDZ010000108.1 GCA_040753555.1 bacterium | reverse complement strand
AATCTTTATTCTCATAACAAATAAATTATATTGTTTTGAATTTTCAATTTTAGTCATTTGAATTTGTTTTAAAATTTCGGATTTTCAATTTCGGATTTCATTTGTTCCATTAAAGCTAAACACATACAAAATTTAAATTGGAGTTTTCTATTGCCCATCCAGGGAACTAATAAATCTTGTCTTTTAGAAACCCAATCCATAAGGATGGGATTGTATGATTTATTAGCAAATTTGACAAAGACAGAAGAATTATTAACCTCTACATTTTTGTCAATTAGCCAAAAAATCCTAGACAAAAGGTAAGGTTTTAATTTAGAATATTTTTATGTCAAGAATTGGAAGGCTTCCAGTGGGAATAGAAGATGGCGTCTCTTGTAAGATAGAGGATGGTTCTCTAAAGGTAAAGGGACCAAAGGGTGAATTAGAAAGAAAGATTCCTCTAAGGATAGGGGTAAAAATTGAAGGGAAAAAGATTATAGTAAGCAGGGAAGATGAAGAAAGGGCTACAAAAGCCCTACATGGTTTGACACGAACCCTGGTAAATAATATGATGATAGGCGTAACAAAAGGGTTTGAAAAGGAAATGCTTCTTTCTGGAATAGGATGGAAGGTAGGGATGAAGGAAAAAGACCTTATCCTTAATGTAGGCTATTCCCATCCTGTTGTTTTCTCGCCACCAGAAGGCATTATTATACAAACAGATAAGGAAAAGATAAAGGTTTCCGGAATTGATAAAGAGCTTGTTGGAGAAATATCGGCAAGGATAAGAAGAATAAGGGCTGTTGAGCCATATAAAGGGAAGGGGATAAGGTATGCAGATGAGATTGTAAGGAGAAAGGCTGGAAAGACAGGAGCAAAGTAATGAAAAAAGAGGAAATAAAAGAGAAAAAAAGAAAGAGAACCAGAAAAAGAATTTCAGGAAAAGAAGAAAGGCCAAGGCTTTCTGTGTCAAGAAGCCTAAAACATATCAAAGCCCAAATTATAAATGATGATTTAGGAAAAACGCTTGTTTCTGCCTCATCTCTTGATAAAGAAATAAAAAAGCAATCTATCCATCCAAAAAAAGAGAATGCAAAAAAGGTTGGAGAGCTTCTTGTAAAAAGGGCAAAGGAAAAGGGGATAACAAAGGTTGTCTTTGATAGAGGCTCTTTTTCTTTTTCTGGAAGGATAAAGGCTTTAGCAGAGGCTTGCAAAGAAGGAGGATTAGAATTTTAATATGGACGATTATAATTCAATTACAGAAGAGATGGAGACACATTCAGAAGACCTTCCATTATTTGAAAAGGTTATCTCTATAAACAGAATAACAAAAACAACAAAGGGTGGAAAAAGGCTTCGTTTTTCAGCATTGGTAGTTGTAGGAGATAAAAATGGCTCTGTAGGGATAGGAATGTCAAAGGCAGCAGAGGTTCCTAAGGCTGTTTTAAAGGCTGTTGAATATGCGAAGAAGCACCTTGAAAGGATTGCCCTAAAAGATGGAACGCTTTTATTCCCTGTTTCTGCCAAATCTTGTGCCTCTTGTGTTCTTCTTAAGCCTGCACCCCCTGGAACAGGCATTGTTGCAGGTAATACCTCAAGGGCTGTTTTTGAAGCACTCGGGATAAAAGATGTGGTTTGTAAATCCCTTAAAAGTAACAATCCCATCAATGTAATTAAAGCAACAATGGCAGGATTGAGGAAAATGAATATGATTTACAAAAGGCATAATGTAAAAGCAAAGATTCAGGAACAGGAATAGATGTTAAAATGTGGTGTCCTGATTTCCGGAAGGGGATCAAACCTTCTTGCAATAATTAAAGCAATAGAAGAAGAAAAAATAAATGCCAAAATTGTCTGTGTAATCAGCGACAAAGAGGATGCAAAGGGGCTTAAAATAGCAAAAAAGCACAATATAGAAGCCATTTTTTTAAGCCCTTTGGGATTATCAAAAGAGGAATATGATAGGCTAATTGTAGAAAAGCTTAAAAAGAGGGATGTTTCTCTTGTCCTATTAGCTGGTTTTATGAGGATAATTTCTCCATTCTTTGTAAATGAATATAAGAATAGAATTATGAATATCCATCCATCTCTCCTTCCCTCATTTCCTGGATTATCTGCCCAAAAGCAGGCATTAGAATATGGCGTTAATGTTTCAGGATGCACAGTGCATTTTGTTGATGAGAGCTGTGATACAGGGCCAATTATTCTACAAAGGGCTGTTTTTGTTTTGCCAGGCGATACAGAGGAAACCTTATCGGCAAGAATATTAGAGGAAGAACATAAAATATACCCTGAGGCAATAAGGCTTTTTAGCGAGGGAAGGCTTGAGATTTCAGGAAGGAAGGTTAGTATAAAATGAAAAAGGCATTGGGAAGGGGTTTGGATGTATTATTCCCTGATAGCGAAGCCTTTGTTGAGATTGAAAGGGAGAAAATAAAGCCAGGTAAATACCAACCAAGGGAGAGGTTTGAGGATGAAAAGGAAAGGGAGCTCCTTTTGTCCATAAAGGAAAAGGGGCTTCTTCAGCCAATCATTGTTAGAACAAAGGATGACGGCTATGAAATTATTGCAGGAGAAAGGAGATTTAGGGCTGCTATAAAAGCAGGGTTTAAAAAAATACCTGCGATTGTAAAAGAGGCTTCTGATTCTGAAAGCCTGGTTATTGCCCTTACCGAAAACCTCCAGAGACAAGACTTAAATCCCATTGAGGAGGCAAAGGGATACAAGAGGCTTATAGATGAATTTGGCTTGACACAAGAGGAAATAAGCAAGGTAATTGGAAAGGAGCGTTCTGTTATCGCAAATACCATAAGATTGCTTTCTCTTCCTTCCCATATCCAGAAGGCAATACAAATAGGAGAGATTTCATCGGGTCATGGAAGGGCAATCCTTTCTATAGAAGGAGATAAAAGGGATAGCGTATTTAAGGAAATTTTAAAGAAAAAGCTAAGTGTTCGTGATGTTGAAAAAGTTTCACGTGAAACAAAAATAGATTATGAGATTGTGTCTATTGAGGAAAAGATAAAAAGGGATTTAGGAACAAATGTAAAAATAAGGGGGAATATAAATAAAGGAAAGATAGAAATAGAGTATTATACAAATGAAGGGTTTTCTGGAATCTTGGAAAGGATGGGAATTGAATTATAAAGTCAAAACCATTGAAACTTTGTGCCTTTTTCTTCTTATTTTGTCATGTTGTGGCAAGGAAAAAGAAATTCGGCCTACCCCTTCCTCTGAAATTAAAAAGAGCATCCTTACATCCTCAAAGAGTGGAAAGAAAACATGGAGGCTTACATCAGAAAAGATAACGATGAAAGATAATAAAACCTATCTTTACAATTTAAAGCTTGAGTTATTTAAAGGTGATTCTTTAGAATGCACAATTACAGGGAATGAAGGCATTATTGATGGCGATAAAATAAGCCTTAAAGGAAGTATAACAGCAAGCACAAAAATTGGAGCAACCCTTACAACATCAAGCCTTAATTTTTCTGAAAAAACAAATTTCCTTTCTACAGACGACAGGGTTTCTTTTATAAAAAAGGATTTAATTCTTAAAGGCTCCGGGTTTGTTGCAGATAGGAGCTTTGGCAATGTAAAAATAAAGAAAGATGTTGAGGTTGTTTTTAAATAATGTCCTAGACAAAAGGTCTTTTTAAGATTATACTGTTTGTAAAATGCCAACATATGAGTATGAATGTAGAAGGTGTGGAAGGTTTGAGGTTTTTGCCTCAATTAAGCAAGAGCCTTTAAAAACCTGCCCGAACTGTAGAGAAAATGTAAAGATGTGTTTTGGAGAAGGAGGGGGTTTTCTCTTTAAGGGAGGAGGTTTTTATATTACAGATTATAGAAGCCCTGAATACAAAAAGAAGCTAAAGGAAGAGAATAAACCCAATAAAGTAGAAAAGGCTTAATGTTACAAGAGAGGCTTATTCTTGCTAATGAAGATGAGGTTTTAAGGCTTTGCGGAAAGGATGATGAGAACATAAGGATTATCCAGAACGCATTTTCTTCAAAGATAATTCCAAAAGGGACAGAAATAATCCTCTCTGGAGAAAAAAGAGAAAATAAAAAGATTCTTTCCCTTTTTAATTCCCTCCTTCTTCTTATAAGGCAGGGTCATTTAATAAGAAGGGAGGAAATAAAATATGCCTTAAGGCTTTTTGAGGACAAAGAGGACATCCTTGAGGTGTTTGAGGATACAATCTGTGTATCAGAAAGGGGAAGACTGGTAAAACCAAAGAGCATAAATCAGAGGAAGTATGTAGAGATGATGAGGAAGAATGATCTGGTGGTTGCTATTGGTCCTGCAGGAACAGGAAAGACATACCTTGCTGTTGCAATGGCTCTTTCATCCCTTCTTATAAGGAGGGTTGAGAGGATAATCCTTGCAAGACCAGCTGTTGAGGCAGGCGAGCGGCTTGGATTTCTTCCAGGCGACCTACAAGAAAAGGTAAATCCATATTTAAGACCATTATATGATGCCCTCTATGATATGATGGGAATTGAAAAATTCCATAAGATGTTTGAAAATGGTGTAATTGAAATAGCACCATTAGCATATATGAGGGGAAGGACATTGAATGATTCATTTATCATTCTTGATGAGGCTCAAAATACAACATCTGAACAAATGAAGATGTTTTTAACAAGGCTTGGCTTTGATTCAAAGGCTGTGATTACAGGAGATATTACCCAGATAGACCTTCCTTCTGATGTAACATCAGGCCTTGTTGAGATTCAGGAAATATTAAAGGGTGTATCTGGAATAGGGTTTTCTTATCTTGATAAATTGGATGTTGTCCGTCATCCATTGGTAAGTAAGATAATAAAAGCGTATGAAGAAAAAGGAGGTAAAAGGAATGAAAAAAAAGGGAGAAAGCTTGGTTGAGTATGGGCTAATCATTGGTTTGATTGCCGTTATTGTAATTGCTGTTGTTTTAGCCCTAGGTCCTCAAATTAAGGTTCTATTTAAAGGGCCAGAGGTAAAACAAGGGGAGATAGGGACACCAACAACAGGAAGTTTAGTAGGAACGCCGACTAGCACTGGAACAATAACAGAAACAGGAACACCAACAAAGTGAATAGTGACCAGTGAACAGTGGCGAGTAATTGCTCACCACTCGTTACTGACAACTAACGTTTATGAACGAAAGAAAAGAGAGGGTGGCTGAGGCTATAAGGGAAAAGATAGCGGAGTTTATCCTAAAGGAGATGAATAGCGATAGCCTCCTTTCGGTTACAAGGGTTAATCTGACAGGGGATTTGAGGGAGGCAAAGGTTTATATAAGCAGCTTAAGGAATGAAAAGGAGTGTTTGGAGGCTTTAAAAAAGGCAAAGCCTTCTATCAGGCTATATCTGGCAAAAGAAATCAACCTTCGCTATACGCCAGACCTAACATTTTTTATTGAAGAAGATGAATGAAGTTTTAAAGGTCTTACAAGAGAGGGATAATTTTATAATAACATCCCATATTCGTCCAGATGGGGATTCAATTGGAAGTCAGATAACCCTCTTTCTTCTCCTTAAAAGTTTGGGGAAAAATGTTATTATTATAAATGAGGATAATCCCCAGGGATATTTTTCCTTTCTTCCCCATCTTTCGGAAATATTGCAACCAGATGATAATAGAAAAGATGTAGCCTTGATTCTTGATGTAAATGAGATAGAAAGGCTAGGAATCAGGACAAAAAAAATAATTGAAAGAGTTCCTTTAAAGGTAAATATTGACCATCATCTTGGAGGTGGTATAGGAAATGTAAATTGGATGGATGAGAAGGCATCATCTGTCTGTGAGATGATATACAAGCTTTTAATAGGGCTTTCAAAAGAAGTAGATAAGGATATAGCCATTCTTCTATATGTTGGTATAGCAACAGATACAGGATTCTTTAGCTTCAGAAACACAACGCAGGATAGCTTGAGGATATGTGCAGAGCTTCTTGAATATGGGATAGAGCCATCCGAAATAAAAGAAAAGCTTTATAGCACAAAAAACATAAACGAATTAAGGCTTTTTGGAAAGGCATTGTGCAATCTTAAGATGGATGGTTCTATTGTTTCAGCAAGGATTACAGAGGAAATGGTAGATGAGGCTAATAGAGAGCCAGAAACAGATACATTGCTTGATATGATGAGAGGGATAAAGGAGGCTTTGGTCATTGTTCTATTTAGGGAGCTTTCTTCACAAAGGACAAAGATTTCCTTAAGGTCAAAAAGGGGATTTGATGTAAGAAGCATAGCCTCTAAATTTGGCGGCGGCGGTCATCTCTGTGCAGCTGGCTGTATTCTTCCCCTTCCAATAGACGAGGCAGAGCAAAACATAATCTCATCTCTTAAGAATTCTCTTGTTGAAAAAGAATTGTAACTATTCAGCATATCATAACAAGTCAGTGATTGGTGGTCAGTTTT
Source organism: bacterium (assembly GCA_040753555.1). Lineage (NCBI taxonomy): Bacteria > bacterium. The sequence goes on along the minus strand of JBFMDZ010000108.1, from coordinate 872 downwards.
TTAATAATGGCACTAACCATATCAACACAACTCTTTATTGGCCTGCTTTCCAGGGTGAATAGTTACAAAATAATAAAAAATAAAAGAGATGAAGAGAATCTTGAGTTTGGTTAATGTTAGGGTTGGGGTTTATAAGCCAGGGGGTAAGGGCAGTGGATTTGTATTTGACCTTATCTTTTTAATTGCCAAAAGACTAAAGCTTAATGTATATTTATGCTTGATGGCAAGTGTCAAAGAGGGGCAATGAATAAGAAGATTCTCCTTATTTTAGGGAGACTGAAAAGATGAAAGATTAAAGATGGAAGATGAAAGATTGATAAATGCACTAGGGTTAAAGCTTAAGGGTGAATTTTTAGAGCCAAAAGCCAAGAGCCTTGAGCAATAAAAAGGGAGGTTAATTATGACTATAGGGATATTGGGTGTGTGCCTTACGGTGCTGGGTATAATCCTTGCTTATATCTGGAAGGGTAACCAGAAGATGGAAAAAGCTATTTTGGCTAGTCAAGAGGCTGTTTTGGCTAGTCAAGAGGCTGTTTTGGCTAGTCAAGAAAGGCTTGAGGAAGGGCAGAAGAAAGGGTTTGCTATCCTTGAGGAAGGACAAAAGGTTCTTGTGGAAGGACAGAGGGAAATAGCCCAGATGTTGCTCAACCAGACAAAAATATTGGAGAGGATTGAGGGAAAGATACCAACACCCTCTCCTGCTTGATTTAAAAATGTGTATGTGTTTAGCTTTAATGGAACAAATGAAATTCGAAATTCGAAATCTTAAAACAAATTCAAATGACTAAAATTGAAAATTCAAAACAATATAATTTCCTATATTTCGCTACCTTTGTCCAGAATTACCTCTAAACAGGATATATTATATCAAA
>JBFMDZ010000107.1:4805-7328 GCA_040753555.1 bacterium | reverse complement strand
TACAAACCTATGTTCCCAAGGATGCCCTAGAGAAAATAGAGCCACCACCACCCCCTCCCCAACCAAAGAAGAAAAAGTGGTATCAGAAGGTATGGTCGGTAGTATCGGGGGTTGTCTCAACCGTTGTTCGTGGTCTTCCTGGGATTGGCCAAATCTATTCCTTTGCCACAGCAATTGCCGGAAGGGATTTTATAACAGGCCAGAAGCTATCTGGTGCAGATAGATGGCTTTCCTTGCTTGGTCCATTAGCAAGGGGTGCCTCAATGTTTAAGCAAACCGCAAATTTAGCTAATACCATAAACAAAACAAAGGATGCCATTTCCAAGGTCAATACCTATGCTGGCTACCTTAAAAACCCAGAGCAGGCCTTTTTGGCAGGGTTAAACCTTGGAAAAAAGTATGACCTTGGCCATTTAAGCAGTCTAACCAATAAAGCAGGAAGCCTATACAATAGCCTGATTGAGAACAAGTATTACAAATTTGGCACTGCCTTAACTGGAAAGGATGTGTGGGGGAATAAGCTTACCTGGGAAGAAAGGGTTGCTGGACTAAAGAGCTATCAGAGGAATTCTGATTGGAACAATAAGTTTGGGGATGTGATTGAGGGGATAATCTGGAAGAAGAATATAAACCTGCCAAAGATAGACCTGCCAAAGATAAATCTGCCTGGGCTGGATTTAGAGGGTATAAAAATGCCACAATTGGCATTGAGTAAGCTGGCTGATTTTATCATTGAGCAGAGAGGGAATGGTGGAACCCAAACAAATATGGACAATATCTGGAATACAACAAAAGATGGCTTGGAGAAATTAGGGCTTACCAAGAAGGACTTGGAAAATGCCGTAAGGGATAAATACAAGGAAATAGACCTAACCCACAATAGAATCCAGCAACTAGAAAAGGAATTAAAAATTCTCTTTGCTCAACAATATGCCAGCACAACCCCACCTGATCCAAATCAATTCAAAAGATACAATGAGCTTACTGATCAAGAAAAAATAAGGTTTGCCGAAATATCAATTGAGTTGAATAGCTTGGCTTGGACACCAGGAAGAAGCACAGCTACATTTGTAAGAAGTGCAACAAAAGAGGCCTATATTGATTGGTGGAAAGACCTTAGCCAGGGTGTTGAGATAGGGATTGGATTTGTCCCGGTGGTTGAGACCGTCTATGATGTCTTCTGTGCGGTTTCTGGCTATAGCATCACTGGAAAGCTTACCCCCCTTGAAAGGGCAATTGCAATTGGCTGTGTCCTTGCTCCTGTTGCTGGTGCATCGGTAGGACCAATGAGGGCAACATTTAAGACCGCAAAAAACCTCTTTCACAATCATCATCTATTGCCAAAGCAATTTGAGAAACGATTTCTCGAAATCGGGTTTAATACTAAGGAACTTAATAAATTGCTTACCATTGAACTCCCTATAAACTTACATAATGTTAAACCAAAGGGGATTCATACAAAGGCATTCAATTGGAATAAGCAGTGGAAAGAGTTTCTTAACAAAAAACCTATTGAACAATTTTCACGAGGTGAGATTTTAGACCAGTTAGAGAATATGTTAAAAGCACATCCAGAGCACTATACAAAACAACAGGTAGATGATATAATGAAGATTATTGATGAATTAAGACAAAAGTAAGGGGGTGGTAAGATGAAATTTTACGAATTAGGATATGATGATGATAATTATGAGGATGCTGAGGAAGTAAGCGATAGAACAGAAATTGTTGGGTGGTGTCCTATCTATGGTAGATGGCATCCTGGAATTCTAAAGAAGAAAGAAGGAGAAGAAGCTATATTGACTATTGATCTTTCCTCTCCTGACATTGGAGATTTTATTAGAATTTGGGGAAGGCGTAACTTGATAGTTATAGATAAGGTAGCCCAATTATTTAAAGAAGCAAGATTCACTGGATATGAACTTAAGCCAGTGAGGATAAACAAGATAAAGAGGATGAGAAAACCTAAACCTATCCCAAAGCTATGGGAGTTAGTAATAACAGGGTTTGCAGGCATGGCATCCTCTGAATCAGGAGTAAAATTAACATATAAGTGTGAGTACTGTAATCGAATAAAATATTCAGGTTGCACCAATAAATCTGCCTTAATTGACTCTTCCCAATGGAATGGTTCAGACTTCTTTTTTATATATCCTATGACTAATTTTATATTTATTACTGAAAGAGTGAAAGAGTTTATTGAGGAAAATAAATTGACTGCTTGCAAGACAATACTTATTGAAGAGATAAAGGGAATAGAAGATTATTTGCTTGGTGGCAAGCTTTATTACAATATGCCTATTGAGCGTGCCAGAGCATTTGGTGAGCCATTAGGGATATATGTTGACCCAAAGGAGTTATGGCAAAGGGCAATACAGTTAGATAACGACCAAAACTGGCCAAGCAAAGAACAATGGAGAGAATTTATCAAAAAGGCTGAGATAAAGGAAAGACCAAAGATATTGGCTGAATTCCAGAATGTGCTAAAGAAATATGGTAGCCCTTCTTCATCCATTAAGCTTT
>JBFMDZ010000107.1:0-4705 GCA_040753555.1 bacterium | reverse complement strand
TCTTGAGTGAATTTTTACCTTAAAAAATCTATAAAGATGGCATTTTTATATGAGGCAGTGGAAAAAATTTTGGAGGGCAAAACCCAAGGCTACAAAAAACCAGGTTTTTGACAAATTAGAGAATATGTTAAAGGCACATCCAGAGCACTATACAAAACAACAGATAGATGATATAATGAAGATTATTGAAGAATTAAGACAAAAGTAAGGGGGTGGTAAGATGGATTTTTACAGATTAGATTTTGATGATGAGAACTATGAATATGCAGAGGAAATAAGCGATAGCAACGAGAGGGTTGGTTGGTGTCCTATCTATGGTAAGGTTCATGCTCCAATCTTAAGAAAAAGAGAGGATGTCATTTTAACCATTGACCTTCCCTCTCCAAATATACCAGATATTTTGAACACATGGAACTCTACATGGATAATCACAGATGAAACAGTCCAATTATTCAAATCACAAGGATTCACAGGCTATGAATTAAAGCCAGTGATAATAAACACGATAAAGCGAATGAGAAAGCCAAGAGAGATACCAAAGCTATGGCATTTTGTTACCACCGGCTTTGCCGGTATGGCATATCCTTCCTCATACATAAAGGCTTTGGATATTGGGGGGTGCGATTTCTGTAATAAAATTGCATTTTCATATTGCCCAAACAAGTCAGCTTCCCTTGTTGATACCTCTCAATGGGATGGCTCAGACTTCTTCTTTATATATCCTGTGCCTCGTCTTACATTTATTACCCAAAGAGTAAAAGATTTTATTGAGGAAAATAGACTAACAGGATGTAAGTTTAACACACTTGATGAAATATCTATTTCTTATCTTACCCAGCCTCTTGATGGAGAGGAAGAAACAGGAATAGGATTTCATGGAAGTTGCCTTGACCTATTGTTGTTGCCATTGCCCAAAGAAAAAGCCAAAGCCTTTGGTAAAAAATATGGCATCTGGCAAGAACCAGAGGAATTATTTAAAAGGGCAATCCAAATGGATGACAATCAACCTTGGTGGCCAAGCAAAGAACAATGGAGAGAATTTATCAAAAAGGCTGAGATAAAGGAAAGACCAAAGATATTGGCTGAATTCCAGAATGTGCTAAAGAAATATGGTAGCCCTTCTTCATCCATTAAGCTTTCAGACCAAAGACAGAAGGAGATATTAGAAATAATCAGCGAGTTTGGTAATAAATCTTGAGTGAATTTTTACCTTAAAAAATCTATAAAGATGGCATTTTTATATGAGGCAGTGGAAAAAATTTTGGAGGGCAAAACCCAAGGCTACAAAAAACCAGGTTTTTGACAAATTAGAGAATATGGTAAAGGCACGCAAAGATATCTTTACACAAGAGGGAATTGATGATATACTAAAGAAGATTGATCAGGTAAGAAAAGGTGAGATAAAATGAGATTCTATGAATTAGCCTATGGGGATGAATATGATTGTGCAACAGAGGTAAGTCATAGGAGAGAAGTAGTAGGTGCCTGTCCTGGCGATGAAGATCGTCCTTCAATTTTTCATCATCCTTTAGTATCGCGACAAAAGGAAGGGGATGAGGCAATCTTAACCATTGATATACCCTTTCCCGGGATGTTAGAGCAAGATTTCATAAACACCTGGATTTCTGACTGGATAATTCTAGATAGTACAGCCCAATTATTCAAAGAGGAAGAATTTACCGGCTATGAGCTTAAGCCAGTAAGGATAAATGAGATAAAGAGGCTAAGGAAACCAATGCCTATTCCAATCCTATGGGAGCTAGTTATCAAAGGATTTGCTGGTATCCCACATTCCGATTCTGGGATAAAGCTTAAAAGTTGGTGTGAAGGATGTGGCTTCTTAAGATTTTCAGTCCCTTTTTCTAAAACCCCTCATCTAATTGATACCTCCCTCTGGGATGGCTCAGACCTATTCTGGGTCTATCCCTTTGGAAGGTATATCTTTGTAACCGAAAGGGTAAAAGATGTAATTGAAGGGAATAAATTAAAGGGTTGTAAATTCATCCCTATTGAGGAAGTAGACCTTCCTGAGATAAAGGTAGGTGATACATTAGGTGCCGAAGCTCTTTCCCTGCTTTATCCCCGTCTTTCACAAGAGCAGATTTTATCTTTAAGCAAATTATTAAACATCCCCCTTATCCCAAAAGAGGAAATCTGGAGAAAAGCCTTACCTTGGACACCATAAGAAGACCTTTAAGAGAATCCTAATGGAAGAAAAAGCCCTAAATTCAGAGTCAGTTAAAAGACTTACCCATCAAGAATTAATGAAGCAGTTAGCCCAATTGTGGATAAAAAACTCACAACAAGGCAGATTAGATTCAACCCAGCAAGGGATGTTAGATGTCCTTACAAAAGAGAAGGATAATCGGCTAGAGGGTCTTAAAAGAGAACTTTTATCTACGGTAAGTTCTCAAATAACAGCTACAGGTGTAGGTAATGTTTTGGTAGACTATATTGACCAAAAGAGGGCAGAGAAAATATTAGGGGATATGTTATTGTTTGGCTATGAGCCTTGGGAGCAAAGTGCTACTATAATGATAGAGAAAGCCCTTACCGATAAAGTAGTTATCAATTGGTGGAAGAATTTGGTCAAGGAAGCAGAGGAAATAGATTGGTTAAAAGACTTGGCTGAGAAAGCAGGCTCTTCTAATGATTTAGAGGTTGGGTATATTCCTTCCCTAGAAGACCTCTATGATGTCTTTGATGCCTCTATTGAGGAGTTAAGGGATCGTTCTTCCGATGAGCTTACCCTATTTGATAAAAAAATAATCCTTGGAATTCTTACTGAGTCACTTACCAAGATTGCAGATGGATTACATTCAGGTGTGAATAATTGAAAGATACCTTACCCAACAAGGGATTGATGATATACTAAAGAAGATTGATCAGGTAAGAAAAGGTGAGATAAAATGAGATTCTATGAATTAACAACCTATGAGGATGAAATATGATTGGCCAGATGAGACAATCTTAACCATTGACATACCCTTTCCCGGGATGTTAGAGCAAGATTTCATAAACACTTGCCCTGGTAGCTTAAGGTTCAAAGATATAGAAATTATCCCCTCAATCAATGTTTCATCGGATGAATTAGCAAATATTCCTGATTTCAATATTTCAGATAATAAATCTGATTCTGGCTCTCTTAGTCCCTCCCTTGATCCATCCCTGGTTAGCCCTCCCTGGTATAACCCTTATGAGACCTCAGAAAGCAATATCCAAACCCAATCCCAAGATTTTAATCCCCAATCCTATGAGGGCAAGTTTATCAAATACCAGGACTACACATTTTACATAATGAATGGAAAGAAAAGGCTTATTCCCAATAATAGTGTTAAAGCCTATGCCCCTGATGGCACATCTATTACAGAGCTAACCTCAGAGCAATTATCCCAATTTCCAACCGGTGATGTCCTTCCTGAGATAAAATATCCCGATGGAAGCTTAATAAAGACAGTTGAATACTATTCTAATGTCCCTTCTTTAATAAAGAAAGAAGATTATTTCCTTATCTTCTCAGGAACAAAGCATCTTATTGATACAGGAACAATGCAGATATTTAGCTTAAAGCCTAATGATGCAAAAAGCATTTCCGATGATGAATTTCTTTCTATCCTTAACCGGTGATTCCCTTAAGGCAAAGGTTGTATCCGATGGAATCCTGGGAGACTTCCTTATCCTTGGCTCTGAAAGAAGGTTTATTCCGACCTCTAACACAACCAATGAATACCTTAAGCTTCTTGGACAAAGAAGCGTAGAACAAATATCCACCGAAGAGCTACAGACCTATATTCCCAAGGATGCCCTAGATAAGATTGAGCCACCACCACCCCCTCCCAAGCCAAAGAAGGAAAAGTGGTATCAGAAGGTATGGTCGGTAGTATCGGGGGTTGTCTCAACCGTTGTTCGTGGTCTTCCTGGGATTGGCCAAATCTATTCCTTTGCCTGTGCGATTGCCGGTAGGGATTTTATAACAGGACAGAAGCTATCTGGAGTAGACCAATGGCTTTCCTTGCTTGGTCCTTTAGCCAGGGGTGCCTCAATGTTTAAGCAAACCGCAAATTTAGCAGGAACAATAAACAAAACAAGGGATGCAATCGCAAAGCTTAATACTTACTCTGGCTACCTTAAAAACCCAGAGCAAGCCTTTTTGGCAGGTTTAAACCTTGGAAAAAAGTATGACCTTGGCCATTTAAGCAGTCTAACCAATAAAGCAGGAAGCCTATACAATAGCCTGATTGAGAACAAGTATTACAAATTTGGCACTGCCTTAACTGGAAAGGATGTGTGGGGGAATAAGCTTACCTGGGAAGAAAGGGTTGCTGGACTAAAGAGCTATCAGAGGAATTCTGACTGGAACAAAAGGGAAAATAACCACGAAGCGCAGGGAGAGCACGAAGCAACTTAAAAATTTTCATTTAAGACACCTTCGTGTTCTTCGTGGTTCTAAACACATACCTTTTTTTCTTTCATAACGGATCTTCACCCCATCATTTTCACCTAACCCTTTAATAATACTGGAGTTAGTTCAATCTTGTTCTTTAATTTATAGTCACTAATATTGAAAAAAAATATTTATTTTTTCTTGACAACATAAAGAACATAGTGTATAATAGTGGGTATGCATATAGTAGAAAACAAATCTGTTCACAAAACATCTAAAAAGATTTACCATTCCACCCTTCTTAGAGAGTCTTTTCGTGAA
>JBFMDZ010000106.1 GCA_040753555.1 bacterium | reverse complement strand
CCGATGTTACAGGCTCCATCAAGCTTCCAGAGGGTGTTGAAATGGTAATGCCAGGTGATAATATAAACCTGGAAGGAGAGCTTATAACACCCATTGCAATGGAAAAGGAGCTAAGATTTGCTATCCGTGAAGGTGGCCACACCGTAGGGGCAGGCGTTATTACGGAGATATTGGAGTAAAGGAAAGGTATGTAAGCTTTATCTTTAAAGAAGGTTACCTTATCTATAATAGAGGGGCAAATATTGTGAAAATAGGAGAAAAAAGGATTTTAAAATTGAATGTGGTGTTATTGCTTTGCCTCTCTACTATTTTTTTAGAAGCACAACCATATTCAGAAGAAATCAAATCCAAAGAAGAAGTAAAGGTAATAAAAGCAACACAATCGCAAGATAATTCAGAAGGTATTTCTACCTCTAAAGGAAGATTACAGCTTAATGTGGATGTGGCTGATGATGCAGGCATTGATACCATTAGCGAATTAATTACCCTTAAACATATCAAGGCTTCTGAAATAGAACCCTTTATAAAAGCAAGGCTTTCTAGATATGGAACAGTTCAGACAAACGATACCCTTAATATGTTGATTATTACAGACAAAGAGCTAAAGGTTAGGGATTTGGCAAAGCTTGTTAGAGGGTTAGATATAGAAGGATTGAACGATTTCCTTAGATTAGAAACAGAGGTTATACCCCTTAAGTATGCATTAGCATCCAGTCTTACTCAAATTGTAAAGGAGAGGCTTTCTTCTGATGGTACCATCCAGGCAGATGATAACCTTAATAGCCTTATTATAACTGATGTTAAAAGCAAGATTGATTATGCTAAAAAAATCATTGCCTTATTAGATATTCCTACCCAACAAGTCCTTGTTGAGGCAAAGATTATAGAGGCAAGTGGGGAATTAAGGGATGAATTAGGCATTGATTGGTGGGTTTTAGGAGACCTTTTTCCTTGGGGGTCAATAGACTATTCTAAAGATACATATAAGTATAGAAGCGATAATTCTTCTCATTGCGAATCTTAAGAATAGTAGCTCAAGATTTTCTGGAAGAGCCAATATGGATTTAACCAAACTAGGTAATTTTATCAATCTTTTAATCAAAGAAGATAAGGCTAAATTATTATCTAATCCTAAAATTATAACCTTAAATAATACATCAGGTAGGATTGAGGTTGCAGAGAGAATAGAATATAAAACATCATCATGGTATTCTAGCAATGAAATTGGATTAAACCTGGAAATTACCCCCCATATTGGAGCAAGCAATCATATCAATATGAATGTCTCAGCAAATGTCCGAAGCATTGCTGGTTGGAATACAAATGGCTCTCCCATTATTTCAGAGCAAAATGTTTCTAACTCTGTGTTAGTAAAGGATGGAGAGACATTTATAATTGGAGGATTAAAGAAAAAAAACACAATTAAGATAACCAAACGAGTGCCTGTCTTAGGGTATATTTTCCCTTATTTTTTCTCTAAAAAAGAAGACTCTGTCAGGGAAAATGACCTTCTTATCTTTATTACACCACATATTATTAAAGATGGTATTTCTGTAGAAAAAGAAGACCTGAAAAAACTCGATGAATTAGAGAAAAAGAAATAATAAGTGGTGTTTTAATAAAAATAATGCGGTCTCCAAAGGTCTATATTTTTATAAGCTAAAAGCAGGTAATTTCTCTGCTATTAAATCATAGGATGATAATTATGCCAAATTTTGGCTTGAACCTGTAGAACTTGCGAAATCTGTTGGATATAGTGCAAGAGAATTGTATGTGTTCAGGTGCTTTATAATTCATTCACCTTATATAGAAGTGGGAAGTAGGAAGTGGGAAGTAAATGTTTCGTATGTGTTTAGCTTTAATGGAACAAATGAAATCCGAAATTCGAAATCCGAAATCTTAAAACAAATTCAAATGACTAAAATTGAAAATTCAAAACAATATAATTTATTTGTTATGAGAATAAAGATTTGCCGTAAAGAAGCAAAAGAGAGTAAATATTGGTTGGAGTTGATAGATACAGACCATTCTGAAAACTTTAATGTTTAGAATTTTGAATTTAGATATTGTTTCGTGCTTCGTGCTTCGGATTTCGTGCTTTCTTTCATTTTAACTTCCTTTCTTCTTCTCGTCTACCTAAACACATACCTTTCTTTAAATATTAGCTAAACACGTACAGATACTTTGTATGCGGATTGCGGAATTGAACGCAGAGGGTGATAAACGCGTGAACTCAACAGCTGGGAAGAAATTACCTTTTGCTTGCAAATTTTAATTATAAATTGTAAAATTTTCTTGTGAAGGTAGCTGTTGTTGGAGCAACGGGCGCTGTTGGGATGGAAATGACAAAGGTTCTTGAAAAAAGAGCCTTTCCATTGGATGAGCTTATCCTATTAGCATCAGAAAGGTCTGTTGGGAAAACAATAGAATTTAAGGGAGAAAAGATTGATGTTAGAAGGTTAGAAAAATCCTCCTTTAAAGGAATAGATATTGCCCTTTTTTCTGCAGGCTCATCTATTTCTAAAGAATTTGCTCCTTCTGCTACCTCTTCTGGTTGTATTGTTATTGATAATTCATCGGCATTTAGGATGGAAAAAGATGTCCCTTTGGTTATTCCTGAGATAAATCCAGAGGATGTAGCTTGGCATAAAGGGATAATTGCCAACCCAAATTGCACAACCATTATTTTGAACCTTCCTGTATGGCATATACACAAGAAATATGGGGTAAAAAGGGTAGTTGCCGCATCGTATCAGGCTGCATCTGGTGCAGGGTATAAGGCAATTAGGGAGCTTGAGGAAGAAACGAGGGCAATTCTTATGAATGAGCCTTATGAAAGAAAGGTGTTTCCATTTCAATATGCGTTCAATCTATTTCCACACAATAGCCCAATGGAGAATAATGGCTATTGTGAGGAGGAAAACAAGGTAATAAACGAGACAAGAAAGATTTTTCACGAGCCAGGTTTTAATATAACAATAACCTGTGTTAGGGTTCCAATTTTAAGGGCACATTCTTTAGCAATAAACATTGAGCTTGAGAAAGAGCGAAATATTGATGAAATTTATAAAATCCTTGAAAATGCACCCGGGATTGAGATAGTAGAGGATAGAGAAAGGAATAGATGGCCAATGCCAGTAGATGCATCGGAGAAATTTCCTGTATTTGTAGGAAGAATAAGGAAGGACAATACAATTAAAAATGGCATCTGGCTTTGGGTTGTAGGAGACCAGCTCCTTAAGGGTGCAGCCTTAAACGCTGTCCAAATAGCAGAGGTTTTGTAATAATTTTATTTTTCCTTTAACGATAGGCGACACCCGAAAGGGTTGTTTTTGCATTTTGACTTTTTCTACCACTCTTCTTTAAAATCCTCTTTTTCTAAAGGTTCTTCCTCAATCTCTTTCTTTTGTGGCTCTGTTCCTGTGATGAATACCTCAGGAAATCCAGGGGCATCCTGCGGTAAGACCCCTCCTGTTTTTCTGTCTATATTTACAAAGCAAACGCCATCTGGGATTTGAAATGTCTCCTTTGGAAGCTCCTTTAATGCCTCTTTCATAAATTCAAGGAATATCGGAGCAGCTGCAACCGCACCTGTCATATTCTTTCCTAAAGACCTTCTTCCCCTATCATACCCAACCCAAACAGCACACAGGAGATTTGGCGTATATCCAATGAACCAGGCATCAACGCATTCATCGGTTGTCCCTGTTTTCCCTGCAATATCGCAGGTAAATTGACCACCAAGTATTGGATAGGCTGTTCCCCTTTGGATAACACCCTTAAGAGCTGATGTAATGATATATGCTGTTTCCTTTGAAAGGACGCATTCATAGAAGGGGACGGTTTTCTTCAGGATATTGTTATTCCTATCTTTAACCTCATCTATTCCGTATGGCTTAACCCTTAATCCACCATTGGCAAATACAGAGAAGGCAATTGCCATATCCATCACAGAAGCATCAAACGCACCAAGACCAAGGGAAAGGTATGGATGAAGCTCTGATGTTATCCCAAGCCTTTTGGCATAGATAACAGCCCTTGATGGACCTACCTTATCAAGGATTTTAATTGTTGGAATATTTATTGAATCCTCCAAAGCCTTTCTTACTGTTACCCTTCCATACCATCTTCCTTCATAGTTTTGCGGTGTCCAGGTTTCTCCCTCATCCATCCCTGGATATGATATGGGTTCATCAAGGATTGTATCAGCCAATGTCCAGCCTGAATCAATAGCTGCTGCATAGATTATGGGTTTAAATGCAGAGCCAGGCTGTCTTATTGTCTGATATGTTCTATTTAGCTGATTATTAACAGAAAATCCAGAACCACCAACCATTGCCCTTATCTTTCCTGTTGTTGGTTCAATTGCAAGTAATGCACCCTCTATTTTATTCTTCCTTCCCATATTTAGCCTATTTAAGCCATTGGATAAAGCACGCTCTGCCAAAATTTGCATCTTAAGATTTAGGGATGTTTCAACAGAAAGCCCTCCTTGATATAAAAGGTTATAGCCATATTCCTGCTCAAGATGCTTTCTTAAATATTCAATAAAATATGGTGCCTTGTTTATGGTTGTTCCAATGACAAATCTTTTAGCCTTTATAATCTCATCTATTTTTTTCTTTAAAATTATTGCCTCGCTCTTTGCTTTTTCCTTTGTAATATACCCATCGTTTGCCATCCGATTAAGTGTTCTTATTCCACGAGAAACAGAAAGATTAGGGTTTGTAAATGGCGAATATATATTTGGTGAGGCAACCATTCCAGCAAGAATTGCTGCTTCAGAAAGAGAAAGGCTACCTGCCTCCTTGTTGAAATAAAACCTTGATGCGGCATCTATTCCATATACACCCTTTCCAAAATATATCTTATTAAGATACCTCTCCAAAACCTCATCCTTTGAATAATACCTTTCAATCTTTAAGGCAAGGAGAATTTCCTGTATCTTTCTTTTTATTGTTCTCTCTTGGGTTAAGAAAAGGTTTTTTGCAAGCTGCTGGGTAATTGATGAACCACCTTCTTTTATCCTTCTGGATGTAAGATTTACGCAGCTTGCCCTTATAATGCCCTTTATATTTATTCCAGGATGCTTATAGAATGAGGCATCTTCAGAGGAGATAAAGGCATATTTTACATAGCTTGGAAGCTTGTCAATCTTTATGAGCCACCTTTTTTCCTTTGCGAATTCACCAATTAGCTCGTTGTCTTCTGAGTATATCCTTGTAGGAAGGCTCCAATATTCCTGTCCTTGATACTCAAGGGGAGCAAGGCTTGGAAGGTATGAAACCCAGGAAAAAAAAGCACCAAAGACAATGCCGACAAAGGCGGCAGAAACAAACAAAATAAAGATTCTCATCCTAGTGTGCGTTTAGTAAGTGTTTAAAATTCATTTCACCTTGCATTTATTTTGTTTTGCATTTTGAGTTTTTAGTTTTGAATTTCTTTCATCCCAATAATTGAAAAACGAGGATGGTTATTAAGACTCCAATAATTGCTCCGAATAGCACCTCCAGAAATGTATGGATGCCTACCCGTATCCTTTCAAAAGCAATTACAACGCATAAGATAAGGACAAGGGTTGATGTAAGAAGGCTTTTTTCCACAAAAGACACAGCTGTCCATATAGCAAAGGCAACGGCTGTATGTCCTGATGGCATTCCACCATATAGATATGTTCCCTTTTTAAAATATGCCTTTAAAGCAATAATAGCAATAATGACAAGAAGCAAGGCAGAGAATGTAAGGTGTGATGAGCTATGCTCTACCTTCTTTACAGCAAATTGGATTATATCCCTTGGAATATGGTTATAGATAACGGTATATCCGACGATTACTGCATTTATTGCCGCAATAAGCACAGCACCAGCTCCAATATCCTTTGCTATCCTTGCAAGCTCTGATTGGGTATTTGTTGTCATATTTACAATTGTTTCAATGGATGTATTAAGCATTTCAGCAATTAAAACAATGGCAATAGCAAAGGCAACACTAAGCAGCTCAATTCTATCAATCCTTAAAAGAAAGCTTAAGATAACAACAATAACAGCGGCGACAATATGAAACTGCATATTCCTCTGGGTCTTAAGCCCATGGATAACACCCGATATAGCATAATTAAAACCCTCAATAAAAAGCTTCATAGTAAATTTAGGATTTAAGATTTAAAACAATTATAGTATCCCGCATAAATGGTCATAATAAAATTTTTGACACTTTTTATTATGAGAACTTTTGCGCAACAAATTAAAAATTCCTAAGTTCTAAATAATTATACCATTCCTTGCCATTTTGTGTAAATACTTTGTAAAATATGTTTATGGATGTAATGAAATTATTGGAAGAAAAAGGGGCTATTCTTAATGGCCATTTTCTCCTTTCATCAGGCCTTCATTCAAAAAGGTATATTCAAATGGCAAAGGTTCTTCAATATCCAAATCCTGCTTCTTTTCTTGGCAAAGGGCTTGCGGAAATTTTTAAGAAAGATAAGATTGATATTGTTCTTTCTCCTGCTTTGGGTGGAATTACAATTGGCTATGAGGTAGCAAGGCATCTTAATAAAAGGGCAATATTTTCCGAAAGAAGGGATGGAAAGATGGGGCTTTTCAGGGGATTTGAGATAAAAGAAAAAGAAAATGTATTGATTATTGAGGATGTTTTTACAACAGGAAAGACCATTAAGGAGCTAATTGAATTGATAGATAATTGTAAAGCAAATATTACAGGAATCGGCGTTGTAATAGATAGGGGACAGAGGGCAGAGGGCAGAGGACAGAGGGCAGAAATTAGGTCATTGATTAGGTTGAATATAGAAACCTATAGGCCAGAAGAATGCCCCCTATGTAAAGAGGGTATTCCATTCATTAAACCAGGTTCAAGGTAATTTAATCTTGACAAAAGCAAAATTTGTGGTATAATTAAATTATAAAGAGGGGATATTATGTCTATTTCACTAATAAAGGAAGAACAAGAACATATTATTAGGGTATTGCCCATATTATTAAAAAAGGATTCAAAAAATCTTGTCATAATTGGTGAAGGAAAGGTCAATCTTTCAAAAAATAAAGTAGATGAGTTTATAAAAAAGAAGCTTAAAAGGCTAGATGGTGTATTTGATGAGACATTTCCTGTTCTTGTAATCCATATGATATCACAGCACGATGTAGAAATACGCTAAGGAAAAAAGGGATTGCTATTTATTATTCATATGATTTTTAAGATAGGAGGAAAAAATGATCATTAGTTTAGTGATTTTGGGGCTGGGCTTTTTAAGCCAGGAGGCAGGAGCAGCGGATTTCCCTGCGCCTTCTACAGCTGTATTGCCCAGACTGAAA
>JBFMDZ010000105.1 GCA_040753555.1 bacterium | reverse complement strand
AAAATCTCCACCCAGGATAATTAGGGAAGTGAAATAGAGAAATCAATCAATATGTAGTGACAATCTCAAAAATTAAGTGTAATAATATCAATATGTTATGAATTTTGCTGTTGAATGCAGGTTATAATTCCATCATATAATGAGGCAAAGTTTTTGCCAGAAACATTGAAGCAAGTGGCTGATATTGAAGAATTCTTTGAAATTATTGTGGTTAATGATGGCTCAACAGATAATACAAAAGAGATATTGGAGGAATACAAAAACAATCCAAAGCTCCAAGACCGCCTGATTATAATAAATCATGAAAAGAATAAGGGAAAAGGCTCTGCCTTGCAATCGGGATTTAAAGTTACCAAGGGTGATTTGATTGCCATACATGATGCAGACTTAGAGTATGACCCACTAGATTTATTAGAAATGTATAATATAATAAAAAAAGGAAGGGCGGACTTGGTTATTGGAAGTAGATTCTTGGGAGGAAAACCTCAAAGGGTTTCATATTATCTCAATAAGATTGCCAATAAGCTATTGACAAATACATTAAATATATTATATGATTGTATTTTTACTGATATTTATTGTTGTCATAAGATTTTTAAAAAGGAGCTTTTAGAAGGCATTACTATTGAATCTAAGGGTTTTGAGGTAGAGGGAGAGCTTCTTTCCAAGATACTTAAGCTTCATAATCCAAAGGTTATAGAATCTCCTACCTCATATTATGGAAGGACATATAAAGAGGGCAAAAAGATTAAATGGTATGATCTTTTTAAAGGTCTTTATTGGATAATAAAGATAAAAGTATGTATTTAGCTAATCTTAAGGAAAGCAATGAAAAAAGTAAGAAGCGAGAAGTGAGAATTTTTGTCTTCTGTTTTCTTTCTTCTGTTGTCTGTCCTCTGTCTTTTGATATTAAAACATCTAAACACATACAATGAAAGTATCAATTATTGGAACCGGTTATGTTGGGCTTGTAACAGGTGCCTGCCTAGCCTCTCTTGGAAACGATTGCTTATGCGTAGACAATAATGAAGAAAAGATTGCTTCTCTTAAAGATGAGATTGTTCCCTTCTATGAGCCTTCTTTAGAAGAAATAATAAAGAAAAATAAGGAGAGGCTTTCCTTTACAACAAGCATAAAGGAGGGAGTGGATAAAGGAGAGATAATCTTTATATGCGTTCCAACCCCTTCCCTTCCAGATGGCGATGTTGACCTTACATATATTGAAAAGGTCTCAAGGGAGATTGCTTATAATATGGAGGAATATCGTATAATTGTTGATAAAAGCACAGTTCCAATTGAGACAGGAGAGCGTGTTGAAAGGACAATAAGGTTAAACAATATCCATAAGGTAGACTTTGATGTCGTCTCAAACCCCGAATTTTTAAGAGAAGGCTCTGCTATTTATGACTTTATGCATCCAGATAGAATTGTAATTGGTGCCTCAAGCCATAGAGCAATTAAGATAATGAAGGAGCTTTATAGTCCACTCAATGCAAAGATAATAACCACGGACATTAGAAGCGCAGAGCTAATCAAGCATTCTGCAAATTCTTTTTTATCTTGCAAGATTTCCTTTGCGAATGCACTTTCTATTATATGCGATGCAGCAGGTGCTGATATAAACAAAGTAACAGAGGGAATGGGGTTTGATTTAAGGATTGGAAAGGATTTTTTAAATGCTGGGATAGGGTATGGAGGCTCTTGTTTTCCAAAGGATGTATCTGGTTTTATTCGGATTGCAGAAAGGTATGGCTATGATTTTAAGCTTTTAAAGGAGACAAGAGAGATAAATGACCTTCAAAGAAAAAGGTTTCTTTCAAAAATAAGGGAAGCATTGTGGGTTATTAAGGAAAAAAGGATAGGTGTTTTAGGCCTTTCCTTTAAACCAAATACAGATGATATGAGGAATGCGCCATCTATTGAAATTATTACAACCCTTATAAAAGAGGGAGCAACCATTGTTGCCTATGACCCAAAGGCTTCCAATAAGGCAAAAAGCATTCTTCCAAAGGAGGTCATTTATGTTGAAAGCCCTTATAGTGCAGCAGAAAAATCTGATTGCCTTCTTATTTTAACTGAATGGGAGGAGATAAAAAATATAGACCTTGAAAAAATAAAGGGTTTACTAAAACATCCTATTATTATTGATGGAAGGAATATCCTTGATAAAGAGAGGGCACAAGCTTTAGGTTTTGAGTATAAAGGGATGGGAAGATGAACGAGGAGATTTATTTAAGTGTAGTAATTCCTGTATATAATGAAGGGGATAAAATTGAAAAGACCCTTGATACAATTATTAAATATTTGGATGGCAAGAAATATACATATGAGATTATTGTAGTAGATGATGGAAGTTTAGATAAAACCCCTGGCATTATAGAGGAAATATCAAAAGGAAATTCAAAGATTAAGCTTTTAAAAAATGAACTTAATCAAGGCAAGGGATATAGTTTAAAAAGGGGGATTCTTGCTACAAGAGGTAAATATGTTCTTTTTACTGATTGTGATCTTTCAACGCCATTTGAAGAGATAGATAAAATCCTTGCTTTTCTTGAAAAAGATTATGATATAGCAATTGGTTCAAGGAAATTAAAGGATTCCTTTATAGAGGTTCATCAACCGTGGTGGAGAGAATTTATGGGTAGTGTATTCTATTTTTTTGCCCACTTGTTAATTATTAAAGAGGTTTCTGATTTTAATTGTGGATTTAAAGGATATAGGGGGAACGTTGCCCATCATCTTTATGGAAAAGGAAGGCTTAAAAGATGGGGGTTTGATGTAGAGATAATTTTCCTTACAAAAAAATTCAAATATAAAATGAAAGAGGTGCCTGTAAGATGGATTAATGCTAAAACAACTAAGGTAAATCTCCTATTGGATTCCATTCGTTCATTTACAGAATTAATTCAAATAAGGTTGAATGAGATAATAGGTTTATATAAAAGTGAATAGAAAAAATACTATTTGCCTTATTTTTATTCTTTTCTTTTCTTTTTTACTTAATTTTACTGGTATAAATTGGGGGGTTCCAAGCATTGTTCGCAACAAGCTCTATTTTGAAAATGAATGTGAGATTAAAAAGTCTTTGGAGGGTGTTACAGAAGAAAAAGTAGTAAAATCACAAACATTATATGAAGGAAAATTAAAGGGGTCAAAATTTAATCCTATTAGGTCTTATCATCCTGACGAATCTCAATTTATTCAATCTGTAAGTAATATGAATCCAAAAAAATTTGATTTTAATCCCCATTATTTTTGGTATGGATGCCTTTATTTTTGGTTTTTAATAGCCTTTTTAGGTATTGCTTATCTTGTAGGTTATATAAAATTGAGCTATGATTTACTTTTCTTTTATCTTCATCCTGAAGAAATGGCTAAATTCTATATTACAGGAAGAATGGTTTCTGTGGTATTTGGTGTTCTTACTGTTTTGTTTGTATTTTTAATTGCAAAAAAATTATATGGAGAAAAAAGGGGATTGGTTTCTAGCCTATTTCTTGCTATAACCCCTTTTTTTGTAATAAATAGCCATTATATTAGCACAGATATTATAAGCCTTTTCTTTATTGCTCTAACCTTTTTTATCTCATTAAAAATATTAGAATCCAATACTAACAAATGGTATATACTAGGAGGAATCTTTGCAGGCCTTGCTGGTAGTGCTAAATATACAGGAATATTGGTAATTCTAATTATTCATCTTTCCCATTTTTTAAAAGAAAAAACATTAGGATGCCTATTTTCTAAAAAGGTTATTTTAAGCTATGTTTTTGCCTTAATTTCTTTTAGTGCTACCTCTTTTTATTGTTTTATCTCTTATTATGAGGTTATTTCTTGTATTAAAGGCGTTAAGGGTAAAGGAAATATATTTTCTGGAATCCTATATTATTTAAGGGCTTTATACCATGGAATAGGCTGGCCCCTCTTATGCCTCTCTTTTTTCGGTTTAATTCTTTGTTTTTGGAAAATAAGGAAACAAGAGGTTTTGATGATATCTTGGATAGTTATATCAATCCTATTTTTTAGTCTTTGTTCTCAAAGACTTGATAGATATATGCTTGTAATTGCTCCTTTCTTAAGCATCTTTGCATCAAGGTCATTAGATATTTCTTTTAATAAATATTTAAAGAATATAGTAGTATTTTTTGTTTTAGTTGCCACATTCATTTTTACCCTTGGTTATATCAGAATTTTTGTAAGAGAAAATGTAAGAACAATCGCAGGAAAATGGATTTTGGCAAATATACCCAAAGGGACAAAGATTGGCGTAGAGATAGATCCCTATCAATTTGAAACACCTCCGATAAATCAATATAGATACAATCTATGTATTGCTAAAAACAGAGTAGAAATTGAAAAACAAAGCCCTCAATATTTTGTTTTAAGCGATATACAGTGTCGCTCTCGGGCTTTTTCTCTATTAAATGATATTAAAAATAAAGGCTTTAAAATAGAAAAAGAATTTTCTAATCCCCCAAGATTCTTTAATATTCCCTTCAATGAAAATCCTTCAGGTGACTATTTATATCTCTATCCAAAGATATTTATATTCAAAAAGAATGAATGAAGTTTATAGAAATACCTTTAAGTGGTGCTTATATTATAGAGATAGAGCCTGCTTTTGATGAAAGGGGATTTTTTGCAAGGACATTTTGCAAAAATGAGTTTAAAAACAAAGGGCTTAATCCCAATATAGCTCAGCAAAGCATATCCTATAACAAAAGGAAAGGGACAATTAGGGGGATGCATTACCAGAATGCTCCATATCAAGAGGTAAAGATTGTAAGCTGCATAAAGGGAGAAATATTTGATGTTATTGTTGATTTAAGAAAAGATTCCCCTACATATTGCCAATGGTTTTCCATTTTGCTTTCAGATGAAAATTATAAAATGCTCTATATCCCTAAATGGTTTGCCCACGGATTTCAAACCCTAAAGGATGATACAATTGTCTTATACCAAATGTCAGAATTTTATTATTCTGAATACCAAAGGGGTGTAAGGTGGGATGACCCAGCTTTTAAGATTAAATGGCCCTTTCCACCTAGTGTGATAAGCGAAAGGGATAAAGGCTATCCTTTGTATGGAGCTTGATAATTCCCTCTCATCCATACATGGCATAGGCCCAAAGATTGCAAGCCTCTTTGAAGAGCTTGGGATTTATTCTGTATCCAATCTTTTGGAATACTACCCGAGAACATACCAGGATAGAAGCAAAATAACAAAGATTTCGCAATTAAATGGAAAAGGAAGGGAGACAATTATTGCCAAGGTTACAAGGCATCTTTTGCATTCAAGGATAAAGAGGGTTTGTCTGTCTGATGGAAGCGGCTCCTGTTTTTTGCTTTTCTTTGGAAATTTTAGGGAAAAATTCCTTCCTTTGGGGACAAAAATAATTGTAAGTGGATATGCAAAGAAATTTAGGGGATTTTTCCAATTTTCAAACTTTGAATATGAGATAATGGATAAGGATTCCGAAAAATCTGGAATTGTTCCATTATACAGGCTTTCTGCTTCTTGGGGAAGGCTTGGGCAAAGGCTATTTAGAAGAATTACAAGGAAGATTTTGGATATATATAAAGATAAAATCCCTGACCCTTTTGAAATAGCAAGGCAATTCGGCTTTATTCCACAAAAAGAGGCAATCTTGAATATCCATTTTCCAAATACCTGGCAGGATTATAAGAATGCAAGAAATAGGCTTTCATTCAATGAGCTATTCCTCCTTCAGCTTGGGCTTTTGATAAACAAAAGAAGAATAGATTTAATTCCAAGGGGTTTTGTATATAAAAAAATAGAAAAGTCGCTTAAATTCCCATTTGAATTGACAAATGCCCAAAAAAGGGCAATTTCAGAAATAGATAAAGACCTGTCATTCCCACATCCGATGAACAGGCTTTTACATGGCGATGTTGGATCAGGAAAGACAGCTGTTTGCTTGTCTGCCGCATATAGGGTTGCTTGCTCTGGCTTTCAGGTTGCCATAATGGCACCTACAGAGATTCTGGCTGACCAGCACTACCTTACTGTAAAGAGGCTAATTCCAGAGGAAATTGGGGTTGGAATATTAAGGAGCGGCTTAGCTCAGAAGGAGCAACAAGAGACAAAGAAAAAAATTGAAAATGGTGAAATAAAGATTATAATTGGCACGCATTCCTTAATCCAGGGGGATGTAAAATTTAAGAATTTAGCCCTTTGCATCATTGATGAACAACATAGATTTGGCGTCTGTCAAAGGCAGGCATTGATGGAAAAGGCATTTGAAATATCTAAAAATTGGTGCGACCTTTTGGTGATGACCGCAACACCCATCCCAAGAACCATTGCCTTAAGCCTTTATGGTGATATGGATATATCCTGCCTTGATGAGATGCCAAAGAATAGAGGAAGAATAATTACAACCATAAGGTCAAACAATGACCTTTTTAAGATATACGAATTTATAAAGGAAAAAATAAGAGAAGGAAGACAGGCATATATTGTCTATCCATTGATAGAGGAGTCAGAATATGTCTCATATAAATCCTGTAAGCTACATTTTAAGAAGCTCTCTTTAATCTTTAAGGATTTTATATTGGGTCTTCTTCATGGGCAATTAAAGCCCGATGAGAAGGAGGAGGTAATGAGAGGATTTGCAAATGGCAATATCCAGATCCTTGTTGCAACAACAGTAATTGAGGTTGGCATTGATGTCTCTAATGCAACCATTATGGTAATAGAGGATGGCGAAAGGTTTGGCTTATCCCAGCTCCATCAATTAAGGGGCAGGATTGGAAGGGGAGCTTATGATTCCTATTGCATTGTCATAGCAAAGGAAAGAATAGCAAATATTATAAGACAAGATGAAATGTGTGATGATGAAGATAAGGAGGCAGTAGAGAGGCTTAAGGTATTTGTAAGAATTCAGGATGGATTTAAGCTATCAGAGTATGATTTAAGGCTAAGGGGTTCTGGAGAGCTATTTGGTGAAAGGCAACATGGAATATCGGAATTCAAACTTGCAGACCCAATAAGGGATGAGCATGTTTTAATAAAGGCAAAGGATGCTGGGCTACAATATCTTTCAAAAGACCCATTGTTGCAAGAAAACCCTGCATTAAGGGAAATTCTTTTAAAAACCTTCAAAAACCTCTCTATTGGAATGGTGAGGTAGCTATTTTTCAATCACCATAGCCTTTGTGTCAGAGAATTTTCCAGCAGAAAGCTTGTAGTGCATTGTAACGCAAATTATTAAAGGAAAGAAATTCAATTAAAAATTAGCAATGCAAAACTCAAAATGCAAAATGAACTTTACCCCAACTTCACGGAAGCCTTGTGTCTACCCCTGATTTTTCAAGGGAGAAATTTTCATTATATACTACATAGCTTCCTATCCCTTGTAAATTCAAAGGAAGAAATGTTAAATGCCTCCTTTA
>JBFMDZ010000104.1 GCA_040753555.1 bacterium | reverse complement strand
AGCTTAGCTTGACAATAAAGGATTGTGCTAATGTTGTATTTACAAGGGCTTGCTGGTTATCACCCGATAGCTTGCTTAAAGAGACATTGGGAGAGATATTCACCCCTTCATTTATTACCACCGGAGGGTTTATGCCTAAGACACAAGAGGTCATCAATATAAAAATAATTTGCCGCTTCACTTTACTAAAGTGTAAAAAATCCTAACTACCTTTGTCAAGAAAATTTTTCTTACCCAAACTACAAACCTTAAACCTCTCGCTTCGCTCAATTGTAAATTTTATCCACCTTCAATTTACAATTTGCAATTTACAATTTGCAATTTACAATTTTTTCTTTGCATAGACAATCCTTTGGATTGCGGTTATATTACCAAAAATTGCCAGTATCCACAAGGCTATATCCATCCTTGTTAATCCTCCAATAATAAGCAAAATAATTCTCTCTGATCTTTCCAAGATACCAACATTCATTTCAATCCATTTCTCTGCCCTTGCTTTGATATAGCTTGTAAGATAAGCACCCATCAGGGCCAATAAGCCTACAATAACCAAAATAGGGTTTTCTCTATAATAATAAATAATACCAGATAATACAAAAGAATCGCCATATCTGTCAAGGGATGAATCCAAAAATGCACCAAAGTTTGAGGGTCCCTGACTTATCTTGGCAAGTTTTCCATCAAGTATATCAAGCAATCCAGCAACAAGAAGAGAGAGGCTTGCACAAACAAAATTTCCTATTCCAAAACAAAAACCTGAGGCTATACACATAATTAAGCCTAAAATAGTTAATGTATTTGCACTTACCCCTACCTTTTTTAAAATAAAAACAAACGGGTCTAAAACAAATGTATACCTTCTTCCAAAATTGCTTATCATAAGCTGACTTCCGACTTCCGACTTCCGACTTCCGACTTTTTTTTATATTTCAATACCGCAAGGGAGAGACGAAGGAGTAAAATTTCTGTCATCTCAGACGCATCCCTTTGGACATCACCCAATTCTCTTATTTTTTTATCAAGTAAAACAAGATTTTTTTCAGCAATTTCCATCCCAAATTCATCAACAAGCCTTCTTAAGGATGAAAATATGCTTTTTCTTACCCTTGGGCTATTATCATCAATTTTTTCAATAAGTATAGCAAAACCCTCCTTTATCTTTAATTTAGAAAACCCATACGCAGAGGCTGCCCTTATTTCTTCGCTTTTGTCTGATAAACCAAGGATAAACGCCCTTTGTCCCTTCAGAGAGCCAATGTTAATCAGGGATGTTATTATTCTCTTTTTTATCCCGGGCTCTCTCTCCTGTGTCCATGCCATAAGAAGGGTCGGTGTAAATTTTTCGTCCTTCATCATTCCAATGCCAATAATAGAAGCCGCCCTTATCTGTGGATTTGAGTCTTTTGTTAGCTCAGCAAGGAGCTTAAGAGCCCTTTCTCTATTTTCTGTGGTATAATTTCCCATTGTATGAGCTATTTGCATTTGAACACGCCAATTCTTACTCCTTATTCCATCCACAAGAATGCCAAATCCTTTTTCTTCACCAAGCCTGCATAGAGCAATGGATGCCTCCCTTTTTACCTCAAGTTTTTCATCTGCAAGCATCTTAATTAATGGCTTAATAAATTCTGGTTTTCCTATCTTTTTTAAGCTTTTAATTGCCTCCCTCCTAATTTTGAAATCATTATCGTTAAGAGAAAAAATGAGAAAGTTTATATGCTGTTCTTCCTTTTTAATGCCGATAGCCCTTATAATTCCTTCTTTGATATATAGACCCTTCCCTTCTATTGAAAGGGTTATACCATACTTTTTTCCAATATTTGCAAGTGAATATGATGCCTGCAATCTTACTATATCATCCCTATCATCTAATACCCTAATAAGTGGTTTTATTGCACTATTATCTCCTATTTTTCCAAGCCCTGTAGCTGCTATCCTTCTTATCTTTATGTTATTATGCCTTAATGCCTTAATGAAGACATCACAGGATAAAGGAGAGGAAATTTTTGCCAAAGATATATAAGCCTCTTCAGAAACCGCCAATGTTTCATCTGATTGTGCCTTAATAAGAAATTCTATTACCTTTTCTTGACCCAGTCTCGCCAATACCTCTCCACATATAACCCTTAAAGCCCAATCCTTTTCCTTAAATAGCTCAATAAGACAAGACAAAACCTTACTTCCTCCAATTTCAACAAGACAATTAGCTGCCAGCCTTTTTATTCTCCAACTCTGGTCTTTAAGAAGCTTAATTAGGCTATCTATTGCCCTTTCATCCTTAATTTTAGAGAGAATAGATACAATCTCCATTTTATTGTTTGCTGATAAAGCATCTATATTTATCCTTAAAATTTCATCCTCAATCTTTCCTACATATTCCATAAATTCAAGAATAAGGGGTTCGTTTGTTCTAAATCCTTTATTTTTTAAGCAATTATATACCATACATAAAATAAGTCCTCCTTTTATAAGCCCTATCTCAAAAAGGTCTTCATTAGAAATAGAAACTCTGCTTAAAATTTTTATAATAAAATCTTCATCCCTTTTTTTAAGAAAGAAAACAAGCGTTTCTTTCAGCTTGTTTTCAATAATAAGTTTAAAAATAGAGCTCATAATTTCTAGTGAATTTTCAAAAGCGATAAGGCTATAAAGAAGGTTTGAAATAGAAGGTCTTTTAACAAGAATGTCTATTAGTTTATTTTTTCCCTCTAATCCAAGGGATTTATAGCCTGCAATAAAACATCCATTTCTTCTCTTTTCAATAAATAAAGCATCTTCATCCCTTCCTAAAAATAAATGGAATATGAGCCTTTTTCCATCATCTTGCGGAGTCCAGCCTGTATTTATAAGAAATGAGAAAAGGGAATTTTGCCAGTTTAAAAAGAGGCTGTTAAAAAGCTCTTCTTTCATAGCATCGTCATTAATGCTTGAGAGGATTCTTGTAGCATCATTTTTGGTTTCAGAGTTTTCCAGCATTTCAATAAGAACTGGAATATCAGGAGAAGATGGAGGAATACACTTTGCGGTTTGTCCTGTTTTTATAAAAAAAAGGATTCTTTCTTTAGAAGATGAGGGTGCAAAGCCCCTTGTTGTAATTATCTCCCATACCTTTTCATTTCTATCCTTAAGATAATTAGAGCAAAGGTAATCAATTGCGGATGTGTTGGAAAGATGGCAAAGGGAAGAAAAAGCAAGCCTTTTTATATCACCATCAGGGTCAGAAAGGCTTAAAACAAGATAGGGAACTACCTCACTTGTCCCTATTTTAGAAAGCTCTTCTATTGCCTTTTTTCTTCTTCCTTTTCCAAAAATTGGGGATTTATCGGAAAGGTTTTTGACAATTTTATTGAGGTCCACTACTTCTTGGTTTTACGAGAAGCAAAAACTTGATCAGCTATTCCATACTCTACAGCTTCTTCAGCTGACATATAAAAATCCCTATCTGAATCTTCCTCAATTCTTTCAAGCTTTTGACCTGTATGTTTTGCAAGAATTCTGTTTATCTCCTCCTTTACCCTTAAAATTTCCTTTGCCTGAATCCCTATATCTGTGGCTTGCCCTTGTGCTCCACCCAAGGGCTGATGAATCATAATCCTTGCATGGGGAAGGACGAACCTTTTTCCCTTCGTTCCTGCTGAAAGGAGCAAGGCTCCCATTGATGCTGCCTGGCCAATACAAATGGTTGAAACATTGCATTTTATATATTGCATTGTATCATAAATGGCAAGCCCAGCTGTAACTATTCCC
Organism: bacterium; assembly: GCA_040753555.1. NCBI lineage: Bacteria > bacterium. The sequence goes on along the minus strand of JBFMDZ010000104.1, from coordinate 3,896 downwards.
CCTGGGCTGTTGATATAAATGTCTATATCCCTCTCAGGGTCTTCTGCCTCAAGATAAAGCAATTGGGCTGTTATTATATTTGATATTTCATCGTCAATTGGAAGGCCTAAAAATATTATCCTATCCTTAAGAAGCCTTGAAAATATATCGTACCCCCTTTCTCCCCTTGGGCTTTGCTCTATGACCATAGGAACAAGTTGTAATTTTTCCATCTTTACCAAATTATAGATATTTGCTCCTGTGGCTGTTTCCACATAAAATTGTGATAGGTGTAAGGGTTATAAGGAAGAATCCCCCTCCATCCATCCTTTGATAGGCTTATAAGGCTCTCTGCAGGTCGCAATAGAGATACCTCAAATGGTGGTGGTAAGACGCCATGGTCTTGCCCACCAATGCCAACCGCACCTATCTCAATCCTTCTTGCCATATCAAAATATGCCTGCTGTTGCTGATATATTTGGCTTGTATAAACAGACATAGCAGGGTCTGATTCGACAATGTCTGATACAGGCATTGGAGAGCGAGAAGGTCCTGGTGTCTCTGCTTGAGGCATTTCTGCCCTTACAGAGGCGCTTGTCCTTTCTACTACCTCTCCTGGTATCTCGGAAACATATCCTTGATTTGGCTCAATAGCATTAACTACCATAATTTCATCACCTTACATTTATTATACAAACTAAAGGGATAATTTTTCAAGGGATTTTTTAAATAATAGCAAAAAAACAAAAAATTATGATAAAATAAAATGGTAAATTGATAAGCCCAAAGTATGTTTATTCCCATTTTAGAAATATAAAGGATTCATTTCTCCTTGAGAGTATGAATGGTCCCTTTAATGTTGCAAGATATTCGTTTATTGGCTTTGACCCTTTTATTACAATAAAAGCAAAGGAAGATAAGGTTTTTATAAATGAAAAGGTTTATAAAGGAAATCCATTTTTTATCTTAAGGGATGTATTAAAAAGGGCAAAAAAACATAAAGAATTTAAGGGATGTTTTGGGTATTTTGGCTATAATCTTGCCTGGTTTATTGAGGAGCTGCCAAGAAAAAATATTGATGACATTGGAATGCCAGACCTATACCTTATCTTTCCAAAAAACCTCATTGTTTTTGACCATAAGCTAAAAACAATGGAAATTCTTTCTCTAGATGAAAATGAGATAAGAAAAGAAATTAAAAAAAGGGAGGTGCCATTTTCAAAGGAGATAAAAAGGGGTCGTTTTATATCAAATTTTACAAAAAAAGGATACATTGAAATGGTAAAAAGGGCAAAGGGGTATATAAAGGCTGGCGATATATATCAGGCAAATTTATCGCAGAGGCTTTGTTGTGAGCTTGATATGGATCCTTGGTTTGTCTATAAAAACCTTTCTTCTATTAATCCATCTCCATTTTCTGCATTCTTAAACCTTGGAGATTCTTTTATTGTAAGCTCATCGCCCGAAAGGCTCATTAAGGTATCCGATGGTATTATTGAAACAAGGCCCATTGCTGGGACAAGACCCCGTGGAAAGGGAAGAATAGATAAAAAGCTTGAGAAAGAGCTTATATTAAGCGAAAAGGAGAGGGCTGAACATATTATGCTTGTTGACCTTGAAAGGAATGATATTGGAAAGGTCTGTAAATATGGAACAGTGATACCGGATGAGCTTATGACAATTGAAAGGTATTCCCATGTTATGCATATTGTATCAAATATTAAAGGAATTTTAAAAGATGATAAAGATTTCATTGATTGCATCATTGCAGGATTTCCTGGTGGAACAATTACAGGTGTTCCAAAGAAGAGGTGTATGGAGATAATAGAGGAGCTTGAACCAACATTTCGTGGTCCTTATACAGGCTCAATTGGCTACATTGATTTTCAAGGCAAAATGGACTTGAATATTATTATAAGAACAATCATTATTAAGAATAGCAAAGCATATATCCAGGCAGGTGGAGGCATAGTTTCAGATTCAGACCCAGAGCTTGAGTATTACGAAACCTTACATAAGGCAGAGGCATTGATATTGAGTATTACAAAGTATGTTGACTAACGATAGGTTTTCAGCATATAACGGCATATATACTGAAATAAAATTGGTTTTTTTGTGTTATGCTAAAACAAAAATGGTTTGCTTGAAATTCAATTGATGTTTAGTATACAAGGGATTCTGTAATCTTTCTTACAATTTCCCTTGGGTTTTCTGCATTTGTTATTGGTCTTCCAACAACAATATAGTCTGCTCCGCTTGATATTGCTTCCTTTGGTGTTGCCTTTCTTTTTTGGTCATCAAGGGATTCAAAAAGCCTTATTCCAGGGACAACAACAAGAAAATCCTTGCCACAGGTATCTTTTATCTCCCTTATCTCCATAGCCGATGCAATTACACCATCAAAGTCTGCCTCTTTTGCCATCAGAGAAAGATAAGAGACCATTTCATCTATAGTAAAATCAATCCTCATATAGGAAAACCAATTCTTGTCCAGGCTTGTAAGAATAGTTACACCAAGAAGCAAGGGAAGATTTCCTTTCCTGCTAGATACAGCACATTCAAGCATTTCCCTTCCGCCCAATGTATGAATAGTAAGCATATCAATCCCCATATCAGAAGCCTCTTTTACAGCGCAACCTATGCTATTTGGAATATCATTAAGCTTTAAGTCTAAAAATATACTTTTTTCTCTTTTTTTAAGAAAATCAATTATCTCTTTCCCATACCTTAAAAATAAAGAAGGTCCTACCTTAAATATCTTGCAGAGGTCATCAAGGGAATCTACGAGGCTTTTTATTCTTTCAAAGTCCAAAATGTCTAAAGCAACAATAAACCTTTCATTTGGTTTCATACTTATAATTTTAGCATCTTGCCTAATCAAAAAGCAATAATGTATAATTTTAAAAGGCGCCTGTAGCTCAAATGGAAGAGCATCTGCCTTCTAAGCAGATGGTTGGCCGTTCGAACCGGCCCAGGCGTGATAAGAAATGAAAAAGTGGTTCATTGTGTTTTTATTATTAACCGCAATCGCTAAATCCCATAGCATTGAATTAAATAAAGATTATTTTAAAGGGTATATACGAGATACAAAAAGCATACTTGCTCCAAAAAAATCAAAGTTGATAAATGCTTCATTCGTAGTTGGTGCAACGGTTGGGTTATATGCCTGCGATTCCAAGATACAAGATTGGTCGCAAGAAAATAGAAATGAGACAAGCGATAAAATTGCAAGTTTTGCTAAACCATTTGGTGATGGAATGTACACATTACCACCTTTGGCATGTCTTTATTTTTATGGTCATTTTTTTGAAAATGAAAAGCTAAAAGAGACCTCCTTGTTAAGTTTAGAGAGCTTTGTAGTTAGTGGTATGTTCACGCAAATAATAAAACTCCTTGGACACAGGCATAGGCCTAACACTGATGACCCTTATAACACATGGGATGGTCCGAGTTTTTCCTCTTCTAATTTATCTTTTTCTTCAGGACATTCCTGTTCTGCTTTTGCTATAGCAACGGTGATCGCATCAGAGTATAAAGGGGTTATTTCACCATTGGCATATAGCATTGCAACATTAACAGCCATATCAAGGGTGAATGATAATTGCCATTGGGCTAGTGATGCCTTTTTTGGCTCTTATATAGGCTATTTTACAGCCAAAGCAATTGTTAGTTCGCATAGCGAAAAAGATAAAACACTCACTATTTTTCCTACAGGGTTTTCGTTAGCATATAAATTTTAATGGCAAAACTAAATAAATGGTAACTATTCAGTCATTACAGAGAGAAACGCAGAATGGATGAATTGGAGAGAGGGAGAAGGGGAGAAAGGGAGAATCTTAAGAAGGGGAGAAATTTCTCCGTTTCACAGAAAAAGGGGAGAATGGGTGAAAAAATACAAAGCTATAAAGACTTAAAAG
>JBFMDZ010000103.1 GCA_040753555.1 bacterium | reverse complement strand
ACAGTAAATGGATATAAGATAATAACCGTAATTCTTGTGGGTTAAGAAAAAGACAAGATTGGGATATTTCAATGTATTGGTTTCTGGTGAAACCTGGCAGAATTTAGAAATAGAAAAGGCAATGAAAGAAAGGAAAGAGGCTTACATTTTAAGATCTTAAGATAGTAAAGATAGAATGGTTACAAGATAGTGAGAGAGAAAGATTTAGAGATGAAATAGTTTGGCATCTTATCACCAATGAGCAGATAAAGAATAAAAGGAAGGTATTTGAAAAGCTAAAAACTTAAGAGGATAATGAATTTATTCGATTATTGGGCTATATTGGAGGATGGAATGGTAAAGGGAACCTAGGCAAGTATTTGGTAAAGAGAGGGCTTTCTTTGTGGATTAATGGTTTTAAGGTAAACTGCTTTATAAAGACTCTCTCTTAAGAGAGAAAAGAGAATAATGGAAGAGGGGACTTGGAAATATCTAGGAATAAAGATAAACCTTACAAATAACAAGAATAATTTTTAGCTTTTTATTAAAAATAACCAAAAAGCCTCTACTTTTCTATTTCTTTAAAGAATATGTCCCTTTTAGAATAAGAAGAGGAAAGATTTAACTTAAAAAGAGGGTCTTTTTTTAGTAAAAATCCAGATTTTGCCAAAAAGATATGGGTATAAGTTTCAAGAAATTAAACTTGACCTTTTATCAAAAGGATGGTATAATTTTTTATCCAAAGGGGGGTATGATGTCTCTTCCGTTCCCTAATTTTATTAACTATACCAACATAACATTACCCCTTCTTTTTTTTAATCTCCTTAAGCCTTTTTCTCCTTAGATAATTTGCAACAAACTCCTGGCAGATATCAGCTAATGGACCAAACCTTTTTTGATAGACAAGCCTTTCTCCCTCTCCATTTAAAAACCTATTTATGCTCCTAAATCCCATTTTATAGTAAAACTCGCGAGAGACAGGTCTATCGGGAATTGTTGCTGTAAGTAGCTCAAGTTGATAATTGGAAAGAAATATCTCAAGGTGGGAGATAAGCTCCCTTCCTATACCTTTTCTTTGGCAATCATTTCTGGTGGCAATCCATGTTATCTCATATTCCTTATGATACAATAGCCTTTTGTATCCAATTAACCCAAGGATTTCGCCATTATCATTTACATAAACAAAAAATCCAGCTAATTCAACAGATGGTGGTTTAGCAAAATATTCACTTATATCATTTTTTAACCTTTGAATTCCAAGTGGATTAAAGTAGTGAGTAAGACCCTCAAATATCTTTATAACCTCAGAAACCATATCCTCTTTAAGCCTTACAATCATAGAAAGATTTTACCAATCTCTTGTTTTCCTTGTCAATTTTTGATATAATATAATGTTTTATGTTTAAAGGGCGCCATCGTCTAGGGGTTAGGACATCGGGCTCTCAATCCGGAAACATGGGTTCAATTCCCATTGGCGCTACTTAGATAAAAATTTAAAGAACCAACAAGGGAATTGAAGCCGAGCGAACGCATCCGGTGGATGATAAAGTGAGCGATGCCGGTCAATTCCCATTGGCGCTAATGTGGAATGTGGAATAAAAGGCTCAAGGTTATTGTCTATTGTCTATTGTCTGTTGTTTGTTGTCTGTTGTCTGCTTCTGATGTATCTCATTACACCGTAGGAGGAGGGTATACCCTTAGCCAGGCTTTGAATTTAGAGAAAAGGAAGCTATATTTAGGTGGAACATCACAACAGGCTATATATATTGTAAGCCTTGATGAAAGCGGAATGCCAACAGGAGAGCCGATTGCTTATCCAACAGAAGCAAATTGTTTATCTATGGCAATTTATGAAAATAAGCTTTATGTAGGGAATAATCAGGATGCGTATCTTTATATCTATAGCCTTGATAAAGATGGCTTGATTATAGGAACACCAACAAAGGTAATTATTGCAACAGAAGGCCAGGGTGCATATTCCATTGCCCTAGATCCAGAGAGAAGAAAGCTTTATGTGGGAAATATGTCTGGTGGAAATAACCTCTGCGTTTATAGCCTTGATAAAAATGGTTTTCCCGTTGGAGAGGCACATTTCTTTACAGCATCGGGATATACAACATCTATTGCCCTAGATCCTATCCATAATAAGCTATATTTGGCAGGATATGGTGGAGAAAATCCATTTGTTTGTGGCCTTAATAATGATGGTTCATTAAGTGGTGGGGGATGGAGCTTTGGCTTTGGAAACCTTACTTATGCTTTGGCGTTAGATATAGAAAGAAAAAGGCTTTATATGGCAAATAATTCAGAAGGAGACCTCTCTGTTGTTAAGCTACAAGAAGATGGCGTTCCTTCTACCTATACAACATATTCCTATGGCGGCCCAAGCATTTCCTTATCCCTTGATAAAAGAAAAAACAAGCTTTATGTTGGAAAGAATCAGGGCGGGAATAACCTTTATGTATACGACATAAATAAATTTGGCGATATTAAGGGAACACCGACAGCATTTCAATTAGGAGGGCCAACATTTTCTTTATGTTTGGGAGAAAACCTTTATCTTGGAAACTATTCAGGTGCAAATAACCTTTCTATCCTTAAGGAAGATAAGATACCTTGTATCTTAATAAATGATGGAACAAATACAACAAACACACAAGATATAAAGATTTCCATTAGTGCACCAAATCCCCATTGGATTAAGGTATCTGGAGACCTAGAGGCAATTTATGAATCTAAAATTAAATTAAATGAATGGGTTTCTGTTTCTTCCTGTAAAACAATGAAAGTAAGGCTTAGCCCGAAGAATGGCAACAAAAGGATTATTTTCTATTTTTTTGAATCTGCTGGCTTTGGAAATTATACAGGGATTTTAAAGAAGGAAGATGCATCCATATTGCTTGATATGCTGAAATAAAATTGGTTTGGAAATATTAACAAGGAGTGAGGGATGAGTAGTGAGGGGAAAGGGTTAAGAATTTTCCCTTGACATCAATATTTGAAAAGGATATAATTTTTTAGGAGATAAAATTATGCCTATTTCATTGATAAAGGAAGAACAAGAGCATTTTCTTAGGGTATTGCCTATATTATTAAAGAAGGATGAGCAATTTAGAGGTTCGCTTTATACCATCCTAAGCGAGAGCTTTGTTAAAAAGGATGATTTTTCTGAGCTTAAGGGTATTGTAAAGGAGCTTGGAATAAAGGTTTCTGATCTTGCTGAGGCACAGAAAAGAACAGAGACAAAGGTTGAGGAATTAGCAGAGGCACAGAAAAGAACAGAGACAAAGGTTGAGGAATTAGCAGAGGCACAGAAAAGAACAGAGACAAAGGTTGAGGAATTAGCAGAGGCACAGAAAAGAACAGAGACAAAGGTTGAGAAGCTTGTTGAAGCCCAAAAGAACACATGGACAGAGGTAAAAAAACTTTCTGACTCCATAGGCTTTGGATTAGAGGATGTAGCAAGGGTTGTCCTTCCTGGATACCTAAAGAGGCATTTAAATATTGATATAGATGAATTCGAGAGAAGGTTTCTCTTTGTGGGTAAAAGAGAGGTTGAGATAAACCTTTATGGTGAAGGAAGACAAAATGAAAATGAAGTAATAATTCTTGGTGAGTCTAAGGGAAGGATATACAAAAGGGAGATAAAAAGGTTTGTAAAAGACATAAAGTCCCTGGAAAAGGCTTTACAAAAACCCTATATAAAACTTATGTTTGGCTTTTTTATCCATCCATCTGCACAAGAAATTGCTAAAGAAGAAGAAATCTTCCTCATTACATCATATCAGAGATAAAAGATAAAATAGGAAAGATTGGAGTGGTAAAGTAATTTGTATTTTTTATTCCACCACAACCCTTCCTTTTGAAAGCTTAAATGTAGAAGCCCCTTTTTCTTCTAAGACAAGAAATTTTCCCTGTAATATATTTACATAAACTTCTGGATAGACTTTATTTTTAACTAAAACAAGGGCTTTTTCATTTTTTTCCATATTTTCTAGCTCCTTAATTCTTTTCACAATCTCTTCCAGAATTTCCTTTTTTTTCTCCACTTCTTTTTTAAGGAATTCCTTTTTATCAAGGGATAACCTATCAATATGGGCAATATCAAGTAAAAGCCTTTCATACATCTTTTTTTCTTCTTTAAATCTCTTTGCAAGCCCATCAATTTCAAGCATTACCTCCTTTTTTCTTCCCATGTAGATAAATGTATTTATTCCTGTATCCTTCCCTATCTCATCTGCTGTAACCGTTTGTGCAGCAGATACCTTTCCCCCAATTATCTTCTTTGCCTTTATATTATCAGAGAGGACATTGGAATGAAGAATTCCCTCTTTTACAACTACATCATCAGAAGAAATAAAGGAATTTTCAATAAAACTTGCACTAACTGCTTTTCCCCTTACATCGCCTTTTCTTATCCCTCCTTGAATTTCAACCCTTCCACCTCCATTTACTATGCCGCCATCCACTGTGTCTTTTATAAAAATATTTGCCTCTGCTTCCACAATAAATCCCTGTTGAACAGAGCCAAAAATAGCGACATTTCCTGCAAAATGAATATTTCCTGTTTGAAGGCACACATCGCCTTTTACTTCATATAATGGCTCTATATCAACTTTTTTCTCTTTAAATATTACCCTGCCATCAATGTCTGCTATAAGAAAAAGCCCATCATCAGATATTTTTGTATTTTTTCCAGAAGGCAGAGAAACATCCTTTACAGGAATAGGAAGAATTTCCTCACCCGTTATCTTTTTTCCTGGTTTTCCAGGAATAGAAGGATGCTTTTCAACCAAAACATCACCCTTCTTGACAGAGACAATAGACGATGTTTCCTTGAAATTAACCCTTCCATCTTCATCAAAAGAAAGCTCAATTCCCTCCTTTTCCTTTACTTTATATTCAAGAAAGGCATCCTTTCCATCTATCGGAAGGATAGGGGAGGCAATAAGAATAGGCTCTTTAAATTTCTCATTAACCAATGCATTTTTTATTGCATTATCGTCTATTCCAACTACTATGCCTTTCTTGTTTATGAATTTCATAACCTCATCCATATCAATGAGCATCCCACCTATCATTGGTGGATAAAATATAGCCTCTGCCTTTTCGTCCTCTGTTATCTTTATCTTAATAATCTTTGAAACATCAGAAAGATATTGCCGAGGTCCTATTTTTATTGCCTTTTCTTTTTTTTCTTTTTTCTCCTCTATTTCCTTAAATAAATTATTTATTGCAGAATAATCAATTTCTCCAAATCCCTCCCTTTTAATTTCCTGTAAAACATCATTAAAAGTAATCCATTTTCCTTCGCCATGTGGTGGATAGATCACAAAATATAACCCATCTGCCCTGTTATCAAAGGAAAAGCTACTATCTTTATCCTCTCCATATGTTGCATCCCAATCCTCACTCCAAGGACCAAACATTGCATTTGGATATACCCTTATTGTTTTGTTTGGTTTTTCCTCAAGCAAAAGGGAAAATTCTACCTTTTCCTCAGGGATTTTAAGAAAATGCGCTCCCTTTGAAATTGCATCAAGGAGGTTGTGGTCTGTTATAACAATAGATGCTGGTGGTTCAAATTTCATCTTTTTTAAAGGAATTTCTTTCTTTGTCATTTCAATAGGAAAAGATTCATAAGGGCTTTCTTTAATTCTGCCATCTTTTAGTTTAAATGTAAGCCCCATTAAAGGTTTTGTTATCCTTAAGGTCGGTTTTCCTATTTTAATCTTTGAATTTGGAAATATTGTTCCAGAAATAGACACTATACCATTTTCACCAACCTCTATCTCTGTTTCTGCCATCTCTGAAGAACCCATTTCTTCTGTATCAACAAGCTCTTCTGCAAATATCTTGCCACCCTCAAATGTCTTTTTCCCTTTTGCAATAACAACAGGCAAGGTAAATATAGGCGGAGGAACCTCGCCCTTTGTCATAATTATACCCCTTCTTCCCTGTACAAATACCTTTTTTGCACGAACATTGCCATCCAAAAATACCCGAACAACAAGAATTCCATCTGCCTCTATATTTGCCATTTCGCAGGATTCACAAACTATATCACCACCTGCCTTGAGAAATACATCTTCATCCTTTTTTCCAACCACATTTTTATCAATGTATATAGTCCCATCACATATAAGCCTTGCTCCCATCTCAACCATCCCTCTTACTACAATATCACCTTTTGCAACAATGGTTGTTCTCTTTTCTACATTTCCTGAAATTATAACCTTTCCAGGAAAATCTATATCCTCTCCACAATTTCCCTCTATCCTTAAAACCTTTTCAACATTGCATCTATTTTCTTTCCAAATAGCCTCTCCCCTTTCATTGCTATATAAAATTCTTCTATCTTGCGAAAGATAGGTTCCTGTTCCATGTGCTATCTCAATATCATCGCCTGCTATTCCCTCTATTTCATTTCCAAATATATCAACCCCTGGTTCTCCTCTCTTTGCAAGCTCTTTTATAGCTAAAATTTGTCCCTCTATTACCTCAAGACAATCTTCTTTCTTTATTTCTTTATTTTCTATTACTCCAAATTGATAGGCAAGGTAAGCATTTTCCCCTTTTGTTGGCAGCTTTGCTTTTGCAAAGAGAATTTCCTTATTATAAACAGGGTTTTTAATGAAGGTTGTAAGCACCTTTTTATCTATTCCATAGGTTATATTATTTTTCTCAATCTCCCTTAAAATTACCCTTCCCCTTATTGGTCTTCCTGAATTTGGATGGGACGGCGTTAAGGCTATGTAAGCCTCCTTGTTTTCATTTGTTCTTATTATTACCTTTCCATCAAGGTTCTCTATATATTGTCTATTTGCTATTCTTTCAGGCTTTGAAGAGCTTTCTTCAATTGCAATTCTTAAAATATTCTCATTCCAATCATAGAATTCCTTTAGCTTTTCTTTTGCATCCTCTAATGTTACAGGCCTTCCCCTTATTCCAGATGGTTTAATTACAACAAACAAACCATCTTCTTGATTTAGGATTTCTATCTCTCCATCCCTTTCTTCCATTTTTCTTCTTTCCTCTTGTCTTTCTTCCCTTATTTTCTCCCATGCCCCCCTTTTTTCCATTTCAAAGCATAGAAATCCTTTATCTAATTGGATGTAATCTATATCAATTATTCCTAAAAACCTCTTTCCATCATCAATATTTCTAACAAGAATAGATGGAGGAGATTCTGGCTTTTTTTGCTCACATTCCTTTGGTTTAAGCCTTACCTCTTTTTGCTGATACGGAGATTGAATGATTCCTCCCCTTTCTTCCTTTAGGGTTAATCCCTCCATTATTTTTTTTACCTCAAAGATTGCTTTTCCAATGGTAATCTTTGTTTTTGGATATATTGACGATGATGCAGAGACGAATCCACCAACATCTGTCATTATCTCTGTCTTTTCGTAAGAAACAGAGCCTATTATCTCTCCTCTTACAGAGAATTTTCCATATGTCATTCCACCAACAATACCAGAAACACCTTTAGCCATAGCAATGGGAAGGGAAAATATCTCTGGAAGGGTGTCTTTGGATGTCATAATTACACCCTTTCTTCCTATAACCACAGCATCTTCTGCCCTTGTATTTGAATGTAGTAGCCCTGTTTTCATAATAATAGAGCCATTTGATTCTATATCGCAATAGCTTGCTGAATTTGCCATAACATCCCTTTCTGCCTTTATCTTTATTCTTTCTTTTTCATCTCCTGTAATATCTCCCTCTATCTCAACCCCTCCATTAGAAACTATGAATACACCCTTTCCTATATTTCCCTTTATAAAAACCTCATTTCC
>JBFMDZ010000102.1 GCA_040753555.1 bacterium | reverse complement strand
GATTTATCATCTGCAACCTGCATTTCAATGTGATACCTTACACCTGTGCCATCCACTACTTTTACATCAACGATTGTCAACTTATCATTAAGATATTCTTTTATATTAAAAGCATTAAGAAAAGTTAGACTTACTATTTTCTTATCACCTTTTAACTCCAATATAGCATTTAAAAGCGATATAAGAAGTTTTTCATTTTTTTCATATCCGAAAACTGCCTTAAAAATAATATCATTTCTAAGATTAATAGAACTATCCATTACCAATATACCTCCAAACATTAAACTATTAATTTTATCTTAACATCAATGAAATAAATGAGCAATAGAGCTTTTTTATTTCCACTAAAAGACAAAAAAAACCTGCAAAACAAAATAAAAAACCTATCCCCAGCAAACTGCCACAGTGATAGGTAAGAGACTATCCCTTATCCATTACTGGACAGTCGGATAGCTCTTTTCCCCCACTTCACACTGGACGTGAGACTTTCACCTCATCCAGCGTTCCACCGAATTATAACTAATGTTCTTTTAACTTATTCCTGAATGATTGAACTTTATTCCATACTTTTTTGGATAATTCTTTACTTAAATCTCTCAGGGAATGTATTATTCTGTGACACTTCAAGTGCGTTGTCGCAAGATTATGAACTCTATTTACCGCTTCAGCCGTAAGATATGGGCGTATGTGATGTGTTGCTATTTCTTCATATTCCTGTAGTTCTCTTCCACATAATCTACATTTACCTTTATCAACATTATAAACATAACCTCTATTCATAAAGAATTCGAAATTATAAAGTTGGGAATTTTCTTTCTGAATATTACTGGTGTATTCCGAATATATCTCAGATAACGTAAGGTCTTTTCTTGCTAATCCTCTTCTTTTACTTGTTCTTTTTCTATACAGTTCTCTGCCTTCACTGGAATATATAGTTTCTGCTGGATTTTTACTTCTACCTGCTTCCCACTTTACAAATCTTAAATCAGTAACACCTATCCAAAGATCTTTATATCTGATAGATGGTATTGTTTTCTTATAATCCTTATGAATTTGAATTAAATTTTGAACTTCTTTAGCTGGTATAAAAGCTGCTGTAACTTTGGTTCGTAATATTTTTATGGCTAGTCCGGCTAAATCATAACCTGTTTTCTTTACTGCGTGGTATATACCGGTGGTAATTCTGTAATAATTTACTATTCCCTGAACTTTTGCATTATGAAGATTTATCTTGTGAATTAATTTATTTATATCCCTTACCTTTTTAAACCCGTGAATACTTTTTCTGAGGTCTGATACTTTTCTCTTAAATGTATCTCTGTCCGGTTTACTGTTAATTATTAACCCACTTCTACTTTTACCTGCTCTTGCTTTTATCTGGAAACCCAAAAATTTTAATCCTCTTTTCTTAGCATTGGTGATTTTTGTCTTTTTCTCAGAGAGTTTTAACTTGAGACGGGATTTTAAGAAAACACTAATCCTTCTCTTTAATTTCTTTGCATTCTCTAAGCTATTCGTAATAACAACCCAATCATCAGCATAACGGATTAAAAATGCCGGTTTCATATTTGGCGCTTTCTTTTTCATTGTTTCCTGTATTTTGCAGGTTTTCTTACCTTTGCTTTTACCACTTTTCCTGTATCTGGATACATTTTTCAGCCTCTTTTCTTCCCATTCACGGGTTATAAAATTATCAAACTTATTGAGATAAACATTTGCTAACAATGGAGAAATTATTCCTCCCTGTGGAGTTCCAATATCATTATAACAAGTTTCATTCATCACTCCTGCTTTTAACATCGCTTTTATCATCTGTAGAATTCTTATGTCCTGTATTCCCATATGATATAGTGCTCCAAGTAGAATATTGTGATTTACATTATCAAAGAATTTCGTAATATCTCCTTCTATTACCCAATGATAACCGGTATTGTGCATTATTTTACTTATACGTGTATAGGCTTGATGGCCATCCCGTAAAGGTCTAAATCCATAACTGTGGTCGAAAAATTGAGCTTCTAGAATTGGTTCTATAATATTACGGATACATTCCTGAATTATTCTATCTATTATAGCGGGGATACCAAGTGGTCTTAGTTCTGTAGTGTCGGCTTTAGGAATAAATACTCTTTTTATAGATTTAGGAATATAATGTTGAATTGCTCTTTGAATTCTTTCGATAACTTCTTCATAACCCTTTTCAAGAATATCTGCTCTTAGGACTTCTTCATCTGTTCCAGCGCAAAGACTACCTTTATTTGCTTTCAGTTTGTGTATAGAAGTAATAATATTGGCCTCACAAAAGGCTATCTCTTTTAAGTCTTTAAAACCCACTAATTCACTTTTCATAAATCCTTCTTTTGCAATCTTGTAGAATTCATCCTGTAAATTTCTCAGTTCCTTATCATTTTTCGGAACTTGCAATTGTTGTTTCTCACACATAAAGAACCATCTCCTCTCTGTGCAAGATTGTAATCAGGTTTGCACATCGGCTTCCTGCAAACAGTTAATTGAACATAAGTTATAACCTGGCTATGCCCCTTCGCTCCATTATCTTTCGATAATTTCAATACTACTATGGGCTGCTGACTCAGGGATTAAACGGTCATTTCCTACCGTTGAGGTCTCATTGCCTGCTTTACCGGGCTACTCCTTCCCTGTCTCAATCGTTCCTTACACTTTAGCTTTACATATAATCCTTTAGGTTCACTCTGTAGGCCGTCTACCGTTCTTTTCCCCTTTAGATGGATGGAGTCAGAACAAATATCCCTTATCGGATAAATGAAGATAATATCTGGGCAAAGATATTACCCTCGATAGATAACACATTGGTTGTTAGAATTTCTTTTTCATCTCTAACAGGGGTTTCGACCCGTAAATTCAAGTGTTCGTCAATGTTTATTAAACATATACTAACCATAGGATTTTTATAGCCTCCCGACTACTTTGCTAACCGCTTCACAGGTCTGCTTTTCACCGACTTTACCGAGCTTCAAACCTCTTATGTTAAAGTCATAAGACGCTTGTCGGAGTTTTAGAGCAAGATTACCATCTTTTTCTTGAACAGGAATTTCACCTGCCTATTTAAATGTAAAGTTGTCAGTCAGATATCCTGACTGCTTCATTTTTACCCAATTATTACTAATCGGTTTGTATGAAAACGACTCGCAGTGCCTCACCACCCAGCCGCCCCTGAGGCAGGCAGTAAACAGGCGATCCGCGAAAGCGGCCATTTGTCCACCCCACACGCTTCACTTCGTTCAGAAAGTGGCCACCCCACAAATCGCCGCCTCCATTGCTCTGAAAACAGTAAAATTTCATATTACTTAATAAAAATTATCTGTTTACCCATTTCCATAACTGATTATCCCAGCTCATATAGTCTTTATCATTATTTACATAAACACATACAGGCTCAAGGAATAATTCTAATTTATCAATGACTTCATAAAATTTCTCCAGAGATGATAAATTGTTTCTGAGTAAAAAAGCTCTCCATTGCTCTTGTTTGGATACATCATTCTTAAATTTTTCCGTAAAAATAAATTTTCTATTTTCAAGAGATGTTTGTCTTTTATTAAACGTTTCATAAATAGATATAGAGAGAGACCTATCGTTAAAAGTCTGCGTAGAAGCCAGATACCAAAGGTCATAAAAATCTTTCATCCTGCTGTTCGATAATTGAAGTGTAACCATAGCTTCAAATTTCTCTGCTATAATTGATTCTTTAGAATAAACGTTAATCTCTGGAACAGGGAAATCTAATAACACCGGAAAACTTACCTTAATAGGTCCGGGAAATATTTTATCTCCAAATCCAATATCTATGCTGATAATTTTTTTTGCTCCGGCTAATTCAGCTTTCAACTTAACATTGATACCTTCATAGATTTGATCCTTCTTTATCGTTTCAGCAGTTACCGTATCAGGAAAAAATATAATTCCATCCGGCTCTTGAATAGTAATAATATGGCAAACAATTTTTTTTATATTATCAAAATCACCGAATATAAATCTTCCCAAAAAGTCCATATCTTTAGTCGGCCTCGATTGAGGTATTTGATAAGCCAGAAAAGATAATTGTAAAATCCGTTTGTCAAGTAGACAAATTTTAAAAAAAATCCGGTCTAAAAATCGACATTCCTTCGGAACAAATATTTACCTTGTAAGATCCTTTAGAAAGATCTTACGTAATGGAATTATAAAGTTAATTTATAAGGATATTTAATCCAAAGATATCCTGTTCCATTACCGGATTTATTTTCAAAAAAGCAAATACCATCACCTCCAATCAAAAATTTTAACTACTTTTTCTGATAACCAATTGATAACCTATACCATCAAGAAACTTGATAAGTTTATCCAATCTCGGCAATCTATCTTTATTAAGTTTATTATTTATAGCTTGCTTTGTAAGTCCAAGTTTTTTTGCAAGTTGAACCTGAGAAATTTGTTCAACACATAATATAAATTTCAAAGTGGCAACAAATCTATCTTCATCTTTTATAATAAGTTCACTTTTCATAAAACACCTTCCTTATAAAATGCATATGTCAACTAAATAGTTTACATTGCCATTTTGCCATTGTAAACGAATAAGTTGACAATGCTTTTATTCCGTTCAGTTGAACCTGGTTTTAAATAATGAGAATTTTTATACGTTAACATCATTGGATTTTTTCTCTTTATTTTCTCTGTCAGAGAAAGAAGTAATCTTTTTCCCACGAAGGCGGTAACTCTCTCCTGACAGATAATAAACTTCTCCATGATGGAGTAATCTGTCAACAAGAGCTGCAGCAAGAGAAGAATCCTGGAGTATATTCCCCCATTCTACAAGACTCTTATTACTCGTAATAATTAAAGGTTTTTTCTCATACCTACCTGCTACTATTTCATATAATATAGGACCTATATCAGAATTAAGAGCAAGGTATCCAAGTTCATCCAGTATAAGGAGGTCGCATTTTATCAATAACTTGATTTCTTTTTGCCTTTCGTAAATATTTTTTACCTGCAGTATTCTATTCATTAAAGATTGAACAGTAAAAAATCTTACATCATATCCCTGGGTAAGATGTTTTATACCTATAGCAATAGACAGATGTGTTTTCCCCAGACCTGCAGGACCTATCAGACAAAGAGTTCTACCCTGATTGATGAAAGTATTTTCCAGATAGGTCAAAAATACCTGTCTTTGTAATTCCGGCCTGAAACGGAAATCAAATTGTTCTATCGTTTTTTCATAAGGAAATCCGGCCATACGCAATCTTCTTCTTATTCCTCTTTCTTCCCGGAATAAGACTTCTTCCTGTAAAAGTCCGCGAAGGAAATCTCCATATCCCATATTTTCTTTAGCAGCTTTTTCTATCCAATCACTGTATACTTCTTTTATTCTGTTTAATTTTAGATTATTAAGTAGAACTTCCATCATTTTATACCGCCTTCCACATAGTTCAGGTAAACTTCCATAGGGCGGTCAATTTCTTTTTGGAACGGCAGCCCTCTTAATGGTAACAATTCCTGTCTGTTCCCATGTGACGGAATCTCCAGGAGATATTCCAGATATTCAGAACCATAACATTCCCATTCCGATGAAAGGGCTATAGCTGCAAGAAATTCATCTTTGCCGTGTCTGTTATATAGTTCATACATCTTTATCATATCTGGGCCAAAGGCTTCTACTCCTCTCCGGCGGCGGCATAAATTGGATATAAAATTATATATCTGCTCATCCTGATTTATCAGATGATCTCTGTAGAGCATGGCTCTTCCTTTTGGCTTTCTTATTAACACTTCTTCATAATGAGAAGGAACTATCACTTTTTCACCCTTTCCAAAACGGCGGCGGTGTTCTGCAACACATTCTGTCCCTTTCGGATCGTGTATAAGAATCCGGTCTTCCGTTATACGGACTATTATTGCCTGATTTACATATTTCGCAGGAACGGAATATATATTATTTTCTAAATGTATGCGGCTTTCCTGATTGACTTTACATACTGTCATAATTCCGTAATCTTTTGAATTCGTCTGAAGGGGGGTAAATTTCTTCTGTTCTTCAGGCAATAATTCGAACGGTATTCTATTATGAGCCTGGCACGGATTGCTATTTATCTTTTTCAACCATTCCTTACAACGGTTTGAAAGGTCTCCATCATCTACAAATTCACGGCCTCCTACAAAATTTCCCTTTACCGTTTTTACCAGATTTTCTACGCTGCCCTTCTGATTTCCGCTATAAGGATCACATATGTGACGATAGAAATCCATATCTACTGAAAACTTCTTAAATCCTTCATTCCAGATTGGTTTCCCTTCTTCATCTCTTCCTATTATTACTGTCTTCATGTTATCAAAGGCACAAGTCCACGGTATTCCTCCTATATATTCAAAAGCCCTTATTATACATCTTATCAGAGTTTCAAGTTTCATGTCTTTTTGAAATTCAGCATATATTACGCGGCTATACTTTAATCGAGCTGCGAATATATAACGTGTCTGTCTTTCTTTATTTATAAACGGAAAGTCTCGCACTTCTCCCCAATCAATCTGAAGATATTCTCCCGCTAATCCTTCGAACCTTATAAATGTTTCAAGATGTTTTTCTTTTAGTTCTTTTTTTATTTTTGACACCTGTTCATAAAATACACTTCGACTTCCTTTATATGGAGGGTCTAACTCTTCTCGCGCTTTCTCCATCATTCGATTTACTTTTATTCCCTTATTTATCCATTCTTCTATTTCTTTTCTGTAAGGGGTTACTTGATTCTCTACTGCCGGTCTTTTGTATTTTTTATCTACAGGGTCTTTCATTACTTTTGATGCAGTTGCTCTATGGCAACCTATCTCTTCTCCTATTTCTTTATACTTTTTTCCTTTTTTTCTTAGATATTTTATTACGGTTCTTTCCATTTCCTTCAACATCTCCTTTTTACCTCCTGACTTTTTTGTCAGGTCTTATTTCGACGCCGAAGGATTTTGTCGTTTTTTAGACCGGATTCTTTGTTAACTTTCTAACCGGATTTTACACTTGAAGATATTGTTATTGCCAATTTAAAACATTTCTTTAATAATCCACAAGAGGTGATGTCAATTTGTAATATTTCGGACATTTCTTTGTAGAATTACTATAAAAGCAGCATAAGGGAACGCCGGCCAGGATTTGCACTGAACTTGCCGATGCAAAGAGGCGGAGAAAAGCGGCGGTAGGAAAAAGTGCAAATTCGCCCCCGACGCCCACCCCCCTGGTATTTCAGAAGACTAAATCCCATGCTTTTTTGCCTTCTTCCATCATTATTTCCCACCACAAAAAGTCAATATAGTATATAAAAATTTTACCTTCCCTTTAGCCTGCCCTAAAATTTTTCTATCTCCAAATTGACTTTTTCCCACCCTAAAATTCAGCAACCAAGAAGGCAAAAAAGCAGAGCCTGCAAAACACCTTCAAAAGTTGCGGCGGCAAAGAAATAACGTACATGACCCGGAATCAGAACGGCAAAAGGCGGATAATATTCCAGCCGGGCGATCATTAAAGGCGGGGCCGGTAAATATTCCGGCCTCATCCGGAAGGCAGGAGCTCCCCCCTGCCTCTCAAACCTTAATTCCTACTATTCTTCCTTGAATTCCTCTCTAACTCCAGCCCATCAATCAACTGACTGGCATGCTCCCTGGTGATCTTACTGAAATCCATCTGGGGCTTTATAGAAAGATCCTTACAAAGATCAATCAAATATCTAATCTGATTAGCAGTAGCATTACCATTCCCATTATTCCCATTCCCGCCATTATGCTCCACCTTAACCTTCAAAGGCGTTACATTTGGAAGAACATTTCC
>JBFMDZ010000101.1 GCA_040753555.1 bacterium | reverse complement strand
GTGAAGCATGCGAAAATCAGGTATGGTTAGAATTTGCAAACCGATGTGGTTATATAGATTCTATTATGACAACAAAGATTAACTCAAATTATGACCAAATCATTGGACAGATTATACGAATGATTGAGAAAGTGGATAAATGGTTAATTAGACAAAGATGATATTCTCCTTTTCTCTTTTTCTTAAGATTCTCCGTCACAAAGAGGGGGTGAATAATTACGAAAAATCAAGGAATAGGAAGTGCTACGATAAGTGTGTTTGGTTCTCTTTCAACTAATGTAATCACAGACCCTGATGGCTTTTATAAGGTTATCCTAAATAAGCCTGGAACATATAGACTAACCGCAAGCAAATGTCCCTATCAGCCATCTACAATTTTCTGTGATGTTCCACCCAATATCAAAAATGCTGATATCTTCTTAAGGTTTGTTGAGATTGGAATTTATCCTTTATCTATTGAGATTAACCTAGCCCAAAATGAGAGGGGAACAAGGGCTATAACCCTTTCTAATACAGGTTCTGCGGATATGAGCTTTAAGATAGCTAGCACAATGAATGAAGTAAGGCAAACAAAATCTTCTGATATTACCCTTATTTCAAAAGAGCCAATTTCTGTGGAAAGCTCAAGGGTTAATGGAACTATGAGCTATAAGGCATCATATATTTATTCAGGTCCTGTTGACACAAGGATTTTGCTCTATGCAGATGATTACCAGGTAACCCCTGGCTTTACCTATCCAGACCTTGGCCTTAAGAACCTTGGCTATTCCTATACAGGCTTCTATTCAGACCCTGAGGGGTTTTACCTTAGCCTAAAGAAGCAAAATTGGGATTTGGTGATAATTTCTCACTGTTGGAATCCTCGCCTTGGAAAGTATTGGGATGATATAAAGGATTACCTAGAGAAAGGTGGGAGGTGCATCATTGAGACATATGATATTGATGGCTCAGAGGGCACCTCAACCCTATGGGAAAGCTTGGGAATAATATGGAAAAAGGATATAGGTTCTCAATTAAATGTGTATAAATGGAAAGAAAAGCCATTATTTAAAAATGTTCCAGATTTTACATCCTGGGATATAAAATATTTTGGGGATAAGGGAGACTTTATCTCATCAGGTGAAGGGATAGCCTGTGCTGGATTTTGCTCCACATATTCAACCAATGAGGCAGGGGTTGTGATAAGTAACAAGAGAAAGGCTATCGTAAACAGCTTTACTATTTCTGAAAATAGGTCAGACCTTGACTTCGATGGAAAGCTTGATGGTATAGAGCTATTTGAGAATGAGATTCAATTCCTCTTAGAGGATAAATTTGATTTGGTAAATATAGAGCCAGGGGAGGGTGTTATTTCTGAGGATTGTAAAAAAGAGATAACATTGAGTTTTAGTGGAAGGGATTTAATGCCAGGCACATATTCTTTAACCTTGGTAATCCATAGCAATGACCCTGATGATAATCCATTATTCATTCCAATAACATTAAGGATTAAGCCCAGCTTTTTTCCTTTAATCTCTATCTTTCCAGAAAATGGTCCAGTTAGCTCTTTAATCACCATAAAGGGAATGGGCTTTGGAGAGAATGAAGAAATAAAAATTGATTTTGGATGCTCTTTTAGCATAACAAAAAGCGATGAAAAAAGGGAATTTATATTTAAAAGTGAATTTCCTTCCTGCAATATAGGAAAGAATATCATTACTTGCTCTGGCATTTCATCGCACCTATCTGCCACAATATCATTTAATGTTATTCCTACAATCTATAAGGTAATGGTAAAGCCTAAAAATAGCCTTGATATGGTTGTAAAGGAAAGGACAATATTTTCTAGAAAGAAGATAGTAAATCTGGGAAATGTTAAGGATTCATTTGACCTTTCCTGCCTTAATAAAAATGAGGGTTGGAATATAGAATTCTTCCCTTATGACAACTGCCTCCCTGGAACATCGCCAATTTCTTCTACAGAAGATATTTCACCCGGTGAGTCTATATTCATCCTTGTCAAAGTTACCCCTCCTTTGGATGCAAAAGAGCTTGCCTCAAATACATCCATTATTAAGATAAGCTCAAGGAAGAATAAAGAGACATATTGCCTATCAACCATTACTACAATGGTTGGCATATGGTGGACATTCCACCAGGATTTTGCCCGCACAGGCAATTCACCCGATAAAACCATATATCCACCTTTGGGTATAAAGTGGATATATAAGGTAAAACCCTGGATAATAACCTGGCCTGAACCCGAAGAGCTTAAAGGCATCCGCTGCTCACCTGCTATTTATAATGGAAAGATATACTTTACTGCCCTAAATGGCTATCTCCATTGTGTAGACTTAAAAACAGGAAACCTGGTTTGGGATTTCCTTTCCCCAGGCGGTGGCAGGGGGACAACCTATTCCTCTCCCACTGTATTTGATGGAGTTGTCTATTATGATGATTGCAATGGCTTCCATGCGGTTGATGCAGAGACAGGAAAACATATATGGTCAAATCGTCCCCCTTCTCCTCCTGAATCCTACTTACCTGTTGTGATTAATGGAATTGTTTATATCCCTGGGACAAATGGCCTCATTGGATTGGATGCAAAGGATGGCTCTCCAATGGGATATAGAGAGAGCTTTTATCCCAATAATATGTCTTATTATAACGGTGCTTTATTTTGTGAGGCAGCAAGGCATTTTAGCGGAAAGGTATTCTCTCTGGATGAAGATACGGGATTTATAAGGTGGAGCAAGGAGACAAAGGGTGGTCATATTGCACCCTGCGTAGAGAATGGGGTTGTCTATTCAATAACAAATATAGGACCGGGGCCTAGCCCTATTCAAGCATGGGATGTAAGGGATGGAAGGCTTATTTGGACATTTGAATCCGGAATAACCTTTCTCCATGAGTCACCTGTAATTGCTGAGGGAAAGCTATATTGTGCTTCAAATATATGGGCAGGGGTTGGGGTATATTGCCTTGATGCATATACGGGAAAACTTATTTGGTTTGAAGTAATAGATGCTCCTTTTATAACCTCATCTCCAATGATAGCCAATGGAGTCCTCTATGTCGCTTGCGAGGATGGATGTGTCTATGGATTTGATGCAGAAAAGGGAGAGGTAATTTGGAAAATCCAGCTAGGTAGCTACATTGCCCAGGCATCACCTGTAGTTTCTGATGGTGTCTTATATATAGGTGATTGTGATGGAAAGCTCTATGCCCTAACACCATATCCAAAGATTGATACAACCCTTCCAAAAATAGGGTTAAATAATGCAAGCATTACACTAACCATTACTGGCTCTAACTTCTTTGATGGCTGTAGCCTTAAGCTTATTAGGGAAAATAGAGAAATAGATGGTCAAATCATTGAAAAATCCCTTAAAAAACTGGTTGTTTCTTTTGATATAAGGGGAGAAAAAGAGGGAGTCTTTGATTTAGTAATAAAAAACCCTGACGGCTTCTCTGACAGGCTAGACAAGGCATTTACTGTAATCAAAAATCCCTTACAGATTCTTCCCTCAATAGAGGAAGGTTGTGTAGGTAATGAGATTATATTA
The DNA here is from genome assembly GCA_040753555.1 of bacterium. NCBI lineage: Bacteria > bacterium. The sequence goes on along the minus strand of JBFMDZ010000101.1, from coordinate 4,311 downwards.
AGGGGAGCAGGTTTTTCCTTGAATAAGAAGATAAATATAGACTTTGGGACACATTCCTCTATAACCCATTGTTTTTCTGATAATTATGGAAGGTTTGAGGCAGTATTTAGGGTAGATAACCAAACCTTTGGAACAAAGACAATAACTGCATCAGATAGCATACAAAGGGAGACAGCTATATTCTTCCTTAAGCCAGATATGCTTATCTCTCCAAAATCTGGCATTATTGGTAGCATAATTACAATCAAAGGAAATGGCTTTACCAAAGAAGAGAAGATAAATATTGATTTTGGAACACACAAGTCAATTGCAAGTGCAATCCCTGATAAAGATGGATGCTTCATTGCTTCATTTCCTATCAGCAATCAGGCATATGGGACAAATACCATAACTGTAAAAGGCTCTTTATCCTCCTTCCCTATATATAGCCCATTCTTTATCACCACAAGAATCCTTGTTTATCCAAGCTATGGTAAAGTAGGAGAGTTTCTTACCCTTTATGGTGAGGGTTTTGGCTCTAAATCCTCTGTTTTAATAAGCTTTGGAACAAACCTTAACATTACCTCAGCTATAACCTCAGAATATGGAAGCTTTTCACTTATCCTTACAGTAGATAGCCAACCATATGGGAAAAAGGATATTACAGCAAGAGAGACAAACACAAGGTCTGCTTCGACATCCTTCTTTATTCCAAAAGAGACCTGCTATATCAAGGGTTATGTCTTGGACTCCCAGGGTATTGGAATGGAAGGTGTAAAGGTAACATTATCATTTGACTGGTATAAAGCCGAGTTTTGGACAAAACCCGATGGATACTATGAGTTTCTCAATCTTTCGGGAGGAAAGAGGTATACAATTTCTCCCTATTTAAAATTCTGGGGATTCAAGCCACAAATCAGGGAATATTTACCCCTGCTTGATAACCTTGATAAGGAAAACTTTATAGGAACCCTTGCTCCTACAATTCTTTTAAGCACAGATGAAGGCTGTATAGGTGATTATTTGGTTGTAGAGGGCATTGATTTTAATCTTGATGAGAAAATAAGGATTGATTTTGGAACATATCAGACAATTGCTACATCCAGGGTAGTTGAGGAAGGAAAATTTAGTGTTGGGTTTTACATTGCAACCCAGCCATTAGGCTATGTTTCAATAACTGCCTATGGTCTTATCTCTAATAAAATGGCAGCTACCACATTCTCCCTTAAAAAGGGTAGATTTTATATAAGGGGATATCTTAGGGATAGGAAGGGAGAGGGTATTAGTAACATAAGGGTATGGCTATTTGGTTATGAGGACAAGCTATATTTCACAGAATCTAATGGATATTATGAATTTTTAAACCTTATGGGAGAAAAGTATTATAGAATAAGTGTATGGGGTGAGAATATCTGGAAATTTAATCCTTCTGGCGTAAGGTATGACTCACTTGATTCAAATAAGGAGCAAGACTTTGTAGGCGATGGTCCATCTGTTGCCTTGGTTCCATCTGCTGGGCCAGTTGGCTATGTTGTAACAGTTTTTGGCGAAGGGTTTTCTACCCAAGAAAAGGTAAGGATTGATTTTGGAGATACACCTTTTATTGCAACTGCTACAACCAGCCAAAATGGAAGCTTTACCATAACATTCATTGTTAATAGCCAATCCCCTGGGGAAAAAAATGTCCTAGCTTGGGGTCTTAGCTCCTGGGTAAGGAGGAATATCAAATTTAACCTCCTTTCTTGTCTAACCTATGGGGTTTCTATATCCAAGGATAGGGCTTCACTATCAGGTTTTGAAGCCGAGAGGGTATATTATCTTGCTACGCTCATAAATACAGGAAATCTTCCAGATTCCTTTATCCTATCCTCTGATAGCCCAATGGTAGAGTTTTTGGATGAGATAAATGGAATCCCAGGGACAAGGGCAATAATCAGTACCCCTCTTTTATTATCCGGCTCATCTAGTAGCCTATTTTTCTCTTTCTTTGTTTCTTCTCTATCAACTACAGCAAAGATTATTGCTAGGTCAACCAATAACCTAGATTGCTTGGGAAGTGGAACCTACACAATCTCTCCAATGGCTTGTCATTTCTTCCGCTATGATGCCCAACATAGGGGAAGGTGCAATTATCCTGTTTCTTATTTAAACCTAAGATGGAAGTATAAGGAGAAGTTTGAAAGGGGCTATTGTTCACCCGTGATTGGGAATAATGGGATAATCTATATAGCTGGGTCTAATAGCCTTCTTGCCTTAAACCCTAATGGCATTCTTAAATGGGCTTGTCCTATTTCAAGGTCTCTATCTTCACCTGCCATTACTCCAGAAGGGGATATTATCTATATAGGAGGAGAAAAGGGACTTTATTCATTTAACAATGATGGCTTATTAAGATGGGTATATGAATTTGGAAGCGCTACATTTGTCAATTCCTCTTGTGTAATTGATGGTGAGGGTTCGGTTTATATTGGCTCTAATCTTGGGCTATTTTCTATTAACCCTGATGGAAGTCTTAAATGGCTCTATCCCACAAGCTCTGAAATTATTTCATCACCTGCCATAGGCTTGGATGGAACCCTCTATTTTGGATGTGATGACAATGGATTGTATAGCATATCCAAGGATGGAAGGAAAAAATGGGTATATTTCACAAAGGGAAGGATTTCCTCATCTCCTGCTATTGGAATGGATGGAAGGCTCTATTTTGGCTCTGATGATGGAAAGCTATATTGCATTTCTTCTGATGGAAATTTGATCTGGAAATTTTGTGGAGACTCTGCTGTTAACACCTCTCCTTCTATTGGAATGGATGGAAGGCTCTATTTTGGCTCTGATGATGGGATTTTCTATTGCCTTGATAAGGATGGCAATCTTCTCTGGAACTATCCAACAGGAGATAGGATTGCTTCCTCACCTGTAATAGACTCTAATGGATACATATATTTTGGCTCAGATGATTTTAGGCTTTATTGCTTAAGCTCTAATGGAAAACTTATAAAAAGCTATATCCTTGATGGAAAGCCTTTCTCATCACCTGTTATCTCTCCTGATGGCTTCCTTTATATAGTAGGAGAAAACGATGGCCTTTATGCAATGGGTTTTCTTACCTCTCCAAACATTATTTTGAAGAAGGCTTGTGATAGAGAAAAGGTCTTTTCTGGTGGAACAATGACCTATACCATAACCTATAAAAATGAGGGTCAAGCACCAGCCACCGATGTTACCATTGTTGAGGTTCTGCCAGAAAGAGCAATATTAGAGTCAGAAGTTAAGAGTCAAGAGTCTGAAGTCAGTTATTGGTATGACACTAAATGGAATGTAGACTTTGACCAAAGGGCAACCAAACTTCGCTGGATTATCCCACAGGTTTTACCAAATGAAGAGGGAAGCCTCTCCTTTGTGGTAAAGATAAGGTAGGCTAAGAAGCATGAAAATCATAGGTATAATACAAGGCAATCTTCTCTTTCTTTACATATTCATTTAGATATGGTTTTATTGGCCTATGGGAAACAAGAAGGGGAAATATCTCATCAAATACGCCATTTAATCGTTTAAGCTTTTTCATAAAATTATCTATATCTTTCTTTAAAAAGCGATACTTTGCTTCGCCAATGATTGTGAAGTGTTTTTCATCCCTTGTTGCTTCTCCAATAATGTTTGCCTTAACATATCTTCCCTTATTACCAACAACATATTTTCTTATTAGCCTATCCTTTACAATGAGAGCAAAGTCTCTTTCAAGCAATCTTGGCAATTCCTTTAGAGCAACATTTCCTATTTCTAAATCTGCCAAGTTTCTCAAATCTCCGAATTGATAAGCCATCTTTTACTCTTACCCCCTTCTTCATTTCCCTTCTAATGTGAGGGGTTAGCTCTAATACTGCCATAAAGATATTTTATAATAAAGCCTTGTAATTTTGCAAGTTTTTGATTTGAAACTTACCCATATCTTTTTAGCTAAAGAAAGGATTTTTGGGAAAATTAGGGTCTCTTTTTTAAAATTGTGGTTATTTTCTATTGACAGGAGGGCTAATTTCAAGTTCCTTCTTCCATTATCCTCTTTTCCTCTTCAGTGAGGGTTTTTATAAAGCAATTTACCTTAAAGCCATTCATCCACAGAGAAAACCCTTCTGCTATCAAATATTTACCTATTTTTCCACTACCATTAGTTGTTATTTTGAGTTTTGCGTTTTTAGTTTTGAATTTAATTTCCCATTTTCCGCTACCCTACCATAGGAATTGACTACTTCAAAAAATTTATTATGTTTTGGCTCTAAAAAGCCGATATATATAATAGATAAGATGATAGAAGATATTTTAAGAAGACAAAAT
>JBFMDZ010000100.1 GCA_040753555.1 bacterium | reverse complement strand
GTAATATTGATCCCCTTTCTATTACATTTAGAAGGGTGGTTGATGTTTCAGATAGGGCATTAAGGAATATCATTATTGGCTTGGGTGGAAGGGAAAATGGCATCCCAAGGGAAACCGGGTTTGACATCGCAGTTGCCTCTGAGGTTATGGCAATATTGGCTTTAACTACCGGCTTGAAGGATTTAAGACAAAGGCTTGCAAGGATTGTTATTGGAACAACCTATGAGGGAAAGCCAGTAACCGCAGAAGACCTAAAATGTGCGGGAGCAATGACGGTTCTTCTAAAGGATGCGATTAAACCAAACCTGATGCAGACCCTTGAGGGAACACCGGCATTTGTTCATGCTGGACCTTTTGCCAATATCGCCCATGGTAATTCCTCAATATTAGCAGACCTGGTTGCCACAAAGATCTCTGACTATGTGGTTACAGAGAGTGGATTTGGGGCAGATTGTGGGGCGGAGAAATTCCTGAATATAAAATGTAGGGCTTCAGGTCTTGTTCCCGATTGCATTGTTATCGTTGCAACCATAAGGGCATTAAAGATGCACTCAGGAAGATTCAATGTTGTCCCTGGAAAGCCATTAGACCCTAAGCTTACCTCAGAAGACTTAGATTCATTAGAAAAGGGTTGTTGCAATTTAGAAAAGCATATTGAGAATATGAGGCTACATGGCCTTCCTGCAATTGTGGCAATAAACATATTTGAACCTGATACCGATAGAGAAATAGAGCTTGTTAGAAAACTTGCTAAAGAATATGGGGCAATGGATGCCATCCCCTGCACAAATTTTAAGGATGGTGGAAAAGGTGCCATTGAATTGGCAAACAAGGTAGTTGAAGCCTGCCAAGAAAAACCAAAGTTTAATTTCCTCTATCCCCTTGATATATCAATCAAGGAAAAAATAGAAACCATAGCAACAAAGGTCTATGGAGCAGAGAGGGTTTCTTATGAACCATTGGCTGAGAAAAAGATAAAGCTCTATACCGAAAATGGCTATGCCAATCTTCCCATTTGTATGGCAAAGACCCATCTATCTCTATCCCATGATCCAAATCTTAAAGGAAGACCAAAGGGATTTACCCTTCCTGTAAGGGATGTAAATCTTTCTGCCGGTGCAGGATTCCTCTATCCCCTCTGTGGAGCAATGCGAACAATGCCAGGCCTTCCCTCAATCCCTGCAGGAACAAAGGTTGATATAGATGAAGGAGGAAGGGTGGTTGGGTTGTTTTAAATGGGAACTTAATAAATAAACCATTCGGATACAACCTTAAAATTAGGGGTATCCGAACCAGTGCAGATATGAACGAGTTATATGCAATGCTGTGCCTTAAAATTAAAAGGAGTATAACTCATTTGAAGATGGCTTTAAGAAAGAAGGATAAGATCATAATGAAATCCAATATCATTTTTTAGCATAGAAGGGAAAAAGATGGATAGAGAAGAATCATTAAGGATAAAAAATCCATTTTATCCTTTACGGGTCATTCCTGAAACACCGCCTGATTTTATAGCAGAAAGCTTTATTCCTACTCACTTTTGGGATAAGGTTATGGAGAATACTCATCATTTGATTGTGGGAGGTTCGGGAACGGGCAAAACAATCCTATTGCGACGATTGGCTCTGGAAACCCAGGTTGAGGCTTCACCTGAATTACAAAAATTTGTCCATCCATATATAATAGGAATATATGTGTTACTGGGAGCAGAACTTAGTGTACATCCTCTTCACTCCAAAAGAATTAATGAAGTAGGGAGTCAACCAGTAGACACAAAGGGAGGACAAGACTGGAATGAAGAACAAAAGAAATCCTATATGCATTATTTTTCTCTGGTTCTGATAAAACGTTTTTGTGAGGCAATAGCAATAGCCTGTGAAAAGAAGTATAGTAATTTTAATAAAGAGATAGAAAAAGAAATAGTAAAAAGGATATTAGCAATATTAGGGAGTGAGTATGGCAATAAAACCACTCTTAAAGATATTAGCTTCCAGATATGGAAGGAAATGACAAATTTAGTTCAGAATAGTGAACCCTTATCAAAAACGCAAGTATTCACACCTAAGCTTGTAACTAAGTGGTTGAGTGAGATTTTAAAAGATATCTCTTCTACATTTGATAACCCTGTTAAACTTTGGTGGCTCCTTGATGAATTACATAAATTATCTGTTAATGAACAAAGTGTAGTCTTTGAGCTTGTAGTAGAAGAATTTGGTCATGTTACTAAAATTACAACAAGGCCATTTGAAGTGCTTACTTTTCGATCGATTAGTGGTAGTGTGATAGAATTTGGCCCCCGAATCAAAACTATTCCATTAGTCTTTACTCATAGTGATGAGGATGAACGAATAAAATTATTAGAGAATATTGGCGACAAGAGGCTTTCTGTATTTAAAGAGCAACATCGGATTGAATCTCCTGCATATCTTGAATCAATTCGTGGTTTGTTAAAAGAAACAGGGTTTCCAGAAGAAAGATTTAATTCTCTTTATATGCAATCAACCATTTCTAAGGAAGAGAAGATAATAAAAGGTAAAGAAACATATCTTGGCTTTGATGCCTTTGCTAAACTTAGCAGTTTAAATGTAGGAACATTCTTGAATCTCTGTGCACTTGCCTGGTATTTTATGATTGAAGAAGACACTTCTTTTTACTCTAAAGGTGAATCTATAAATGAGAGCTGCCAGACCAGAGCTGTAGAACAAGCAGCAGATGAAATTTTAGAGATAATTCAAGCACTTGATGCTCCACCAGGACCTTATCTTACATCAATTATTGCCTTTTTGTGTGATGAAATTCGTAACAGTGCTTGGGATTCAAATAAACGATTTCGAGGAAATACCATTTGTATTGAAATACCTCCCTTGTTTGAGTCTCTGATGGATACTAAAATAGAAAAGATAATTCAAGAAGGGTTCACTTATGGTGCATTTTATTTTGCAGAGTGGAAAGATAGATATTTATTTGATATTCCTATAGAAGGCCTCACGATAAATCGACTACTTTTCTATAAACATGGTTTACCATGGTGGGGAGAAGGTATGTTGAGACTTCCTGAAGATACACTCAGGAAAAAGGCAGAAATTTCTCCTCCTTTCATTCGAAAGATGTATGGTGGGTGGAGGGAAAAGGTAGGTCAAGTAAGAGAGGGTGAAGGTGCATTGAAATGTTTCCTTTCTGTTTCATTTGAAGAGAATCCTGAAATTAAGACGGTACGCGATTGGTTAAAATCAGCATTGTTAGGAGAATTTGGAATCGTATGCCTAGATATAGAAGATATGGGAATCGCCCCAGCAAATAAAAATAAACTTGATAGGATAATAGAAGAGATTAAGAAACATGATTTTGTTGTTATGGATGTAAGCTCAATCAGGCCAAATGTAATGTTAGAGTTGGGTATTTGTTATGGAAGAGAAAAGCCTGCATTTCTTCTTGTAAACCAAAATGCCTTTGAGAAATTGCCGAGAGAAATTCGTGGTCCTGGCATCTGTATCTATACTTTAAACGAAGAATCTATCCGCAAAGCAGCAGAAACTATCACTTCATCATTTAGACAGTATGGTACCTCTGCTTACAGCGGCTTTAAGCGTAATCTTATGAAACAGGAACAAAAATGCCTATATATTTCATGGCCTTCAGAGAAGGCAGGTTTGTGGGAATCAATTATAGGAAGAATTACAGAAGAGGGGAAAAAGAAGGGGTTTGAAATAATTACAGATGAGGATGCTTCTCCTCATTGGGATTTGAGAGAGAAAGGATGGTTTTGTATCCATGCTTCAGGTCGCTCTCTTATTGACATTACCTCAGAAGATCCCCTGAGAAGCTTCTTATTGGGATTTTCTTATGGTAAGAGTAAGAAGAGGCAAACATGGTGTTGTTGGCAAAGAGGGTGGTCAAAAAATACCTATCCCTCTTTATGGAATGGAAAATCATCCTTTGAATGGAAAGACCAAAATGATTTGATTAACCATATAGTTAATAAAGTGTTTCATCGTTAAATTGAGGAGGAAAGATTGGATGAGAGATTTAGAATTTAGCAGGATTGAAAAAGTAAATACACTAAGACCATCAATGCCTGATGACCTCTTTGTCAGTGCTAGTAGCTTTGAACCTCGGGTTTTAAAGACAGTATCAAAATTTGATAATTATCAGACAAGGCATTGTGTAATATTTAGATACGAAGATGGACATACTAAGAAAGCAGAAGAGGTGTATCTAAATGCACTAAAGAGGAGGCTTGACAGTGTTACCTTAGAAGAAGGTAGGAGTAATTTTATTCATGGACGACTAAGAGATCCTCAGGAGCCGATGCAAAAATTTAGAGATATGCTTGATAAAATGGGATGTGTTAATCCCTGTATAACGGTCGATATTACATGTTTTACTAAACTTTACCTCATTATTCTTTTAGATATTCTAATGGAGAAAGTGGTAAAAAATAAGGGTATTCTTCGATTGCTCTATGCTGAGCCTAAAGAATATGCATCAGAAAGGAGACAACGACTTAGTTGGGGTTGTCAGGAAATTAAACATCTCTCTTTGTTTAACGGTTCGTACATAACAGGAAAGAGATTACTAATTCTCTTTGGAGGTCATGAAGGAGAAAGAGAGGTTTTTCTTTGGGAGGATGATGAACCAGATTTTACAATTCTTATTATAGAAAAAGATGAGAGAAAAGAGGAATGGGACATTCTTGCCGAGGAACAACATAAATATTTAATCCAGCGTGAAAAGGCAGGTGATCCTACAATTTTGATAAAATATGTTTCTTCATTAAAGCCTGATGAACTTGCTAACGAACTTTTCAATGAGGTAGAAGAACTCTATAAGAAGAAAGGCTATACTAACATCTGGATTACTCCTCTTGGGTCAAAAACAGAGACAGTAGCAATTCAGGATTTTACCTCTCGGCTAAAGAAGAAAATGAAAATGCCTCCAGTATCTGTCCAGATTGTATATCCTGTTCCTGAAGAATATAATACTTCAGCTTATTCAAAGGGAACAGGACGAATGTGGAAATGGGAATATTGTTCTTCAACACTTAGTAAAATAAAGGTTAATGGTGAAGGGTTGAGTATAACCGATCCATTTGATCTTGATCCGTCTGTTTTAGTAGGCAGACTTGATTTTAAGACTTATGATAAGTTATACACAACGGTTTATGAAAGATATGGTGAGCAAATAAATCAGAAGATTATAGAAACTAAGGCAAAAACCCTTGTAGTATATAAAGATAATGGGGAGCTAAAAGTTGCGGGAAAATCAAATAGTCCTTATTACCCTTCAGATGATGAATTAGAGAAAATACAACAGGAAGTGGGTAAAGTATGTTATGTGGTTGGTAGGGATGTTATAGAAGAAAGCCAATGTATAGAAGAAAGCAATTGGACTTTTAACCCGCAAATTCCAGAAAATCCTTATCCTGCAATCCCAATTTATCTTGGCAGAAAGGATGAGAAATACAAAGATATAATCAGACAAGATAGATTAATTATAGCTGATTTTGATACAGGAAATCCAGATATTTTAGCCTTTAATGATAAATACCGTGACAGCTTATTGAAAATCCCAGTTGGATTGAGATTAAGAAGAGAGATTGAATATACATTAGAGAAAGGAAAATATTATTATGATTATTATGTAAATAAAGTTAAAATTGCTCTGTGTGATAGTCAAGATGATAAGAAGTTTTGTTGTGCTGAGTTTGATGTATTGTTTGTCTTAAATTGGCAAAGTTCACCATTTACAAAAGCAAGTCCTCTTAGAAACGCATTTATGGGAAGGGCCCTTTGGGCACCAGGTAAACTTCGATTTTCTCTACTATTAAATGCAAAAGATGAAAAAGTAAAGTTCTCGCAGGTAGAATTATGAGAGAGAAGGTATAGAGCAGGGGCACGGCACAGCATATAACAGGGCATTAAAGATGCACTCAGGAAGATTCAATGTTATCCCAGGAAAGCCATTAGACCCTAAGCTTACCTCAGAAGACCTTGATTCCCTAGAAAAGGGCTGTTGCAATTTGGAAAAGCATATAGAAAATATGAGGCTACATGGCCTTCCTGCAATTGTTGCCATAAATCTATTTGAACACGATACCGATAGAGAAATAGAGCTTGTTAGAAGGCTTGCCAAGGAATACGGAGCAATGGATGCCATCCCCTGCACAAATTTTAAGGATGGTGGAAAAGGTGCCATTGAATTGGCAAACAAAGTGGTTTTAGCCTGCCAAGAAAAACCAAAGTTTAATTTCCTCTATCCCCTTGATATATCAATCAAGGAAAAAATAGAAACCATAGCAACAAAGGTCTATGGAGCAGAGAGGGTTTCTTATGAACCATTGGCTGAGAAAAAGATAAAGCTCTATACCGAAAATGGCTATGCCAATCTTCCCATTTGTATGGCAAAGACCCATTTATCATTATCCCATGATCCAAATCTTAAGGGAAGACCAAAGGGATTTACCCTTCCTGTAAGGGATGTAAATCTCTCTGCCGGTGCAGGATTCCTCTATCCCCTCTGTGGAGCAATGCGAACAATGCCAGGCCTTCCCTCAATCCCTGCAGGAACAAAGGTTGATATAGATGAAAATGGAAGGGTGGTTGGGTTGTTTTAGTTATGATGAATACTACGCTTGCTTCAATCTTTGACCTCTCTTTAGCGGAGAAACTCCAGCTTGTGGAAGATCTCTGGGATGAACTTGCGGCTACTCCTGAGGCAGTGTCAATTCACGAATGGCAGAAGGAAGAGTTGGCCCGAAGGAAAGCAAACCTTATCAAGAACCCAGCCTTAGGGATTTCCTGGGAAGAAGTCAAACGAAGGGTTCGCAGGCATTATGGCCGTTGAGTTGGTTATTGCACCAGAGGCCGAACAAGACCTCAGAGAGGCTTATTTTTGGTATGAAGACCGACGAGCCGGATTAGGAGAAGAGTTTATAAGTTGTGTAGATGTGGTATTCAGACGATCTGTCGTATGCCGGAAATGTATGCGGTTATTCACGAAAATTACCGCAATTAAAATGGAAGATTTAAAGGAAAATTGTAAAGATATAGAGAAAATTTTTTTTCCTTGACAAGGGTATTATGATGAGGGTATAATCTTTGGAATGAAAGAGCCATTAAGGTATTTGTAAGGTATTTGAACAATGCAAAGGAAATATTAAGAAATGCTCCGATTGAGGATAATAATTATACAGATGTTAAGTATGTCCAGGAGGCTTGTGGCACTGCCTATCTTGCGGTATTAAAGGCTATTGATACATATTTATTGAAGAAAGGAATAGATGAAAAAAAATTACCGAAATCTGTAAATGGCTATCGGGAAATGTTGCGAAAGCATGCGATAATTCATAATGGGAAGATATTAAAAAGTTTTGAATCTTTATATAAAGAGTTACACATAGCAGGTTATTATAGAGGACTTCTTTATAATGTTGATATGGTCAAGGATGCCTTGAAGGCAACAAAAGACTTTATTGAGAAGATTGAGGCTTAAAAATTTTTCTTGCAAATTTTTTTATTAATGAGGGTTTATATATAAAATTTCAAGAAGCAGGTTTAATAAAAAGAAGCCTGCTTTTTTGTTTTAAGGGGGTGATGTAGAGAGAAAAAAAGATTATTTTTTAAAAAAATTTTAAAAATAGGAGGTAAAAAGATGTCTATTCAACAGATGAGGGTGTTAATTGTGGGATTGGGAATGATGCTTTTGCCCATTTTGGCAGAGGCAGAGGGTTTGGAGAAAAGATTAAGGATTGGGTTATTAGAGGGGGGGGTTGTATTATCCTTCTCTCGAGGAACTTTCCTCTGAAATAAAACAAAAGGGTATGTCCAATGTAAGGGAGGAAGATTTTGGAGCCAAAGCAGGGGTTTTCCTTGAATATCGGATGAGGAAA
>JBFMDZ010000099.1 GCA_040753555.1 bacterium | reverse complement strand
TATATTTATTGTACGTGTTTAGCTAATGCTTAATGTATCCTAAAGTTAGGAAAGAAGATATGGAAAATTCTAAATACATAAGCACGGTATGTGTTTAGCTTTAATGGAACAAATGAAATCCGAAATTCGAAATTCGAAATCTTAAAACAAATTCAAATGACTAAAATTGAAAATTCAAAACAATATAATTTAAAAGAACGAACGCTTATGTTTGCAAAACAGGTGAGAGGGTTTGTGAAAAAAATACCCAAAACTATAAGTAATATAGAGGATGGAAAACAAGTAATATGTTCCTCTATAATGAGGAAATCGCAGTAAAAATGTTTAGAATTTTGAATTTAGATATTGTTTCGTGCTTCGTGCTTCGGATTTCGTGCTTAATTCAGATGTGGTTGAAAAGGAGAAAGGATAACTATGGCTATACTATGCCTTTGGCAAAATTTAAGAAACCAAATATGGAATCTTTATCTCTTTAAAGCCCTACAATGGAATGTTTTGATGGTATTTAACAAAAAAATCTACAAAGGAAAAAGAGGCTATCTTTCTGTGATGTGTTTTTAATATAATATATCCTGTTTAGAAGGTAATTCTGGACAAAGGTAGCGAAATATAGGATTTTGGCTCACAACAACTAATCTAACCCAAAGGGTGCGAAATATCGGAATTTATTAAATAATGGATTGCAAAGAATATTAAAGGATACTATAATAAAGTGATGAAGGTTTTATTTATTGGCGATATTGTTGGAAGAAAGGGAAGGAGGATTATTAAAGAGATAATTCCAAAATTAAAAATGGAAAGAAGCATAGACCTGGTGATTGCAAATGGCGAGAATGCAGCAGGTGGATTTGGGATTACAAAGAAGGTAGCAGATGAGATATTTGGCTGTGGCGTTGATATTATAACAGGTGGAAATCACATATTTGCAAAAAAGGAAATTTATGAGATAATAGACGACCTCCCTATCTTAAGGGCACTTAATTATCCACCCTGCGTTCCAGGAAGGGGATTTATCATTAAGCCTTATAAGGGACAAAATGTTTGTGTAATAAGCCTTTGCGGAAGGGTATTTATGGATTCCCTTGATTGCCCATTCAGGGCAATTGATTCTATTTTGGAAGATGTAAAAGAAAAGACAAAGATTATTATTGTTGATATTCATGCAGAGGCAACATCCGAAAAGGTTGCTCTGGGATGGTTTCTTGATGGAAGGGTATCAGCTGTCATTGGAACCCATACCCATATTCCAACCGCTGATTGTAAGATTCTTCCTAAGGGAACAGCCTATATTACAGATATTGGAATGGTTGGGGCAGGAAATTCTGTAATAGGTGTAAAAAAGGATCTTGTTTTAAAAAAATTTCTCTCTTTGCTTCCCGTTAGATTTGAAATGGCAGAGGATGAAGGCATATTTGGTGGTGCTTATATTGATATAGATGAGAAAACAGGTCTTTCTTGCTCTATTGAGCAAATCCAAATAAAGGGGCTGTAATGCAAAGCAAGTCTTATATCAAAAAAATACGAAGGAGGAAATAGGAAGTAAGTTGTTTTTCATTTTACTTCTCACTTCTCACTTATGACTGATTAGTTAAACTTATACCAAATGAGAAACAGCCTCTTTTATTCTTGATACCCCCTCTTCTATATCAAAGGATGAGTTAGCATATGAGAGCCTTATATAATTATCATCACCAAAGGCAGCCCCAGGAACCAATGCGACCTTTGCTTCATTAATAAGAAATTCTGCCAAAGAGGATGATCCCTTAATCTTTTCATTAAAAACACCACTTACATCACAGAAGGCATAGAATGCACCTTCTGGCATCGGACAATCCATCCCGTTTATTTGATTTAAAGAAGAAACAATAAGGTTTCTTCTCTTTTCAAATTCAGAAACCATATTTGAAACAAAATCATTGCTAGAGGTCATAGCAGATAATGCACCATATTGAATTATTGAACAAGGGTTTGATGTTGTTTGGGATTGTATCCTTGCTGCGGCTTTTATTACATCAATTGGCCCTGCTGCATATCCAATCCTTAATCCTGTCATAGCATATGTCTTTGAGAAGCCATTTATAACAATGGTATTTTCTGGAATGAATTGGGCAATGCTTTTATGCAAAAGACCATCATAGACAAATTTCTCATATACCTCATCTGATATTACCCAAAGGTTATTTTCTTTTATTATCCCTGTAATTTCTAAAAGCTCCTTTTCTGTATATACAGCACCCGTTGGATTTGATGGAGAATTTAGGATAATCCCCTTTACATTTTCGACTATTGCATTTTTAAGCATTTCCGTTGAGACCTTAAAACCATCTCCCTTTGTTGTCTTTACAATTATCGGAATTCCACCTGCGAATTTTACCATTTCAACATAAGATACCCAGTATGGAGATGGAATGATTACACCATCGCCTGGGTTGCATAGGGAGAATAAAATATTTGTTATTGAATGCTTTGCACCTGATGAGACAATAATTTGTGATGGAGAATAAAAAAGACCATTTTCTTTTTTAAGCTTTTCGGAAATTGCCTCCCTTAACTCAATTATAGAAGATGCATCTGTGTATTTTGTCTTTCCATCCTTTAAAGCCTTTATGATTGCCTCCTTTATATAATCTGGTGTATCAAAATCTGGCTCTCCAACAGAGAGGTTAATAACACTAAATCCCTTATTTTTTAACTCCTTTGCTTTAGAAGATATTGCAAGTGTCTCTGAACCTGCTACATTCCCTGCCTTTTCTGAAATATTCATATCTTAAAATTATAAAAATTTAATGACAATAAAATCAAGGGAATAGTAAAATACAGGGATGATTGTTGTAACAGGTGGTGCAGGGTTTATTGGAAGCTCTGTAATTTGTGAGCTAAACAAAAGAAAACAGAGGGATATTATTGTTGTTGATGAGGAGAAGAATAGGTCTCGTAAGAATTTAGAAGGTCTTATATTTTCTTCCTATATTGACAAGGATGAATTTATTAAAAACATAAAAGGGTTTGATATTTCTTCTATAATCCACCTTGGTGCAATATCTGATACAACCTGCCAGGATAAGGATTTGATTATCAAGAATAATTTTGAATATACAAAGGTATTAGCAACCCTTGCTTTAGAAAAGAATATAAGATTTATATATGCCTCATCAGCTGCTACTTATGGAGATGGCTCAAATGGATTTTTAGATAATGAAGAAGATCTTAAAACCCTCAAACCCCTGAACCTATATGGTTATTCAAAGCACCTATTTGACCTATGGGCATTGGAAAATGGCTTGTTGGAAAGAATAGCTGGGCTTAAATATTTCAATGTTTATGGTCGAAACGAGTATCATAAGGGAGCAATGAGGAGCAAGGTATTAAAGGGTTATTATGAGATAAAGGAAAATGGAAAAATCTTTCTTTTTAAGTCATATAGGAAAGAATATAAGGATGGTGAGCAAAAGAGGGATTTTATCTATATCAATGATGCTGTTTCTATGACCCTGTTCTTCCTTGAAAATCCAAAGATAAATGGCATATTTAATATCGCAACAGGCAAGGCAAGAAGCTGGAATTCCCTTGCTCTTGCCCTATTTATGGCATTGGGAAAAGAACCAGATATTGAGTATATTGATATGCCAGGTGATATAAGAGAAAAATACCAGTATTTTACAGAAGGGCCTATCTCAAAAATAAGAAAAGCAGGGTATAATAAAAAATTGACAAGCCTTGAGGATGGTATTATGGATTATGTGAATACCCTAATACATAAATAAAGGTATATGTTTAGCTAATTGAAGGAAAACATTGAATAATTTGCATATCCTTGACATAACAAGCCTTATTTTGCTAAATTGTGTGTAATGGTTACAAGCTCGCTAAACACATACTACATTGACCTCTGCGTAAGTTCAAAGCTTTATGATCTTACAGCAAAAACCGCCAAGACAACCCTTTGGGAGATGGGCTATAAAAATCTTTCTTCTCTTTCAAGGGAAATATGCTTTTCTTTTGATGTGTTGGCAGAAGATAATGAAGAAGCAAGTTCTATCATCGAAAATATTGTCAAAAAAACAACCCTCTTTGTTAATCCAAACAAGGATACTTATAAAATCAGAAGTCAAGAGTCAGGGGTCAGGGGTCAGGGGTCGGTTATTGATGTTGCTATTTGGTATATAGATGATAAGAGACCAGAATTTATCAGAAATTCCCTAAAAAATCAGGGGTGGAGTAAAATTTTAAATGTTTCACAGGGAGAAATTTGGCATTTTTCTCTTTCCTCTGGAAAAGAAGAGTTGGTAAGGGAAATGATTGATACTTTTCTTGTAAATCCCCATTCTCAGAAATATTGCATACTAATGCAATGTAACGCAAATTATTAAAGGAATAGAGAGAAGATGTCAATACATTCAGAAGGAAAGTTGTATTATGAAAAATCAGATTAAAGCGAAAAGACATTATTTAACTTTTAATGTTCCAATGCACTAAATGGAAAGGATTGTCATAAAAGGTTTAAGGCTTAAAGGGTTTCATGGAATAGAAGGAATAGAGAGAGAATTTATATTTGATATTTCCCTTTACTTCCCTTTTCCAGAGGATGACAGCCTTGAAAAAACCATTGATTATGTTGAGGTTATAAAAGAAATAGAAAAGATAAATAAAGAGCCTTGTAACCTTATTGAAACATTGGGAATAAGGATAAAAAAAGCCCTATATTCTAAATTTATGCCAAAAAAGGTTCTTATCTCTGTAAAGAAGCCAAATCCACCAATTGATTATTTATTAGAATATGTTGGAATAGATATTTCCTAAATCCCTAAATTATAAAAGCCCCTCTTTCTCAGAAATGCCAAACATAATGTTCATATTCTGGATTGCCTGTCCAGAGGCACCTTTTACAAGGTTGTCTATGGCTGATGTGATAACAGCCATTTGTTTTTCTTGGGTTATGTTTATAAGGCATAGGTTTGTTCCAACAACATCCTTTGTCTTTGGAGGCTTTGAAACAATTCTTACAAATTGCTCATTTTTATAGAAATCCCTATAAATATCCAAAAGATTAACATTGGCTAAAAGCTTGATGTAAATGGTTGAAAGAATGCCACAATCCATTGGAATAAGATGGGGAACGAATGTAATATTTACCTTCTCTCCTCCCAATAATGAAAGCTCCTGGTTTATCTCAGGGGTATGGCGATGTGTAAATATGGAATAAGCAGAAACACTTTCATTTGCCTCTGGAAAATGGGTAACAATGCTTGGACTTCTTCCAACACCAGAGATGCCTGATTTTGCATCAATAATTATAGAGCTTAAATCTACAAGCTTATTCTTTATGCATGGAGCAAGGGCTAATATAGAAGATGTAGGATAGCAACCAGGGTTTGCTACAATCTTTGCATCCTTTATTTTGTCTCTATAAAGCTCTGGCAATCCATAAACAGCCTCTTTTATAAGATGTGGTGCAAGGTGTTGCGTGTTATACCATTCCTCATATATATCAGGGTCTTTTAGCCTAAAATCTGCTGATAGATCTATTACCCTCTTTTTAAGCTCATATAAGGATGGGATATATTCCTGAGACACGATGTGTGGAAGGCAGAGGAAAATAGCATCAGATTCACAACAGGAGCCTACATCCATTGTGGTTTTAACAGGGGTATTACAAAGAAGGCCTGGAAATATATCAGAAATTGCCATCTCCTTCTCTATATGAGCAGAAAGGTGGATAATATCTGCTTCCCTATGCCTTAAAAGTAGCCTTATAAGCTCCCTTCCTGTATAACCTGTTGCTCCAATAATGCTTATTTTAATCATAAATTTAAAATATAGTATAATCTCTTACCTAAATTTCCACAATTTTTCTGTCTGACGACTCTGACAGGTCTGAACTTAAGTGGTTAAACAACTTGATTTTTATTCTTAAATTGGATAAAATTGCTTGATATGGAAGAGCTAGAAGCAAAGATAAGGTTAACACCGCCAAAAGAAAGGGGAAGACCTCCGAAAATAGAGGATGTTATTAGCACATTAGAGAAAGAGGGCATAGTTTATGGAGTAGATGAAGCGGTAATAAAATATGCTATTTTAAAAAAAGAATACAATAAATTTATTGTTGTTGCGAAAGCAAAGTTGCCAACAAAGGGACAAGATGCTTCGTATATTTATAAATATGAAGGTCAAATTCCTGCAATAAATGGACAAATCCTTGCAATAAAAGAGCCACCTACACTTGGAGAACCAGGAATATCTGTTTTTGGTAGAGAAATTCCAGGAATTTTAGGGACGGATTTTCAAATAATCGCAGGAAAAAATACATATCTATCAGGGGATGGAAAAATTTTATATTCAACAAGCGATGGCAAGGTGTTTTGGAAGGAAAACAGGGTTGATGTTTTAAAGGTATTAAGGATAGATGGGGATTTAGCTGAAGATATAGACTTTGATGGAATAGTGATTGTCTCTGGTAATATATTAGAGGGTGTATCTGTTAAAGCAGAGGATGTAAAGGTAGGTGGGGATATAAGAAAAGGCGTATCCATTGTCTCAAAGGGAACAATTGAGGTAGAAAATGATATAGTTGGAAGCGAAGAAAAAAGGGTAAAGATAAAAGTAGAATGTGATTGCTTGGCAAATTCAGCAAGCTATTGCGATTGTGAGGTAGAAGGCTCTATTATTATGAAAACAGGGCTACTACATTCAAATACAAAGGCAGAAGATGCTGTGGTTATAGGAAGAAAAGGGATAATTATGAGCTCAAAGGATACACTTCCAGAGATATTCTCCCTTCCCATTGCTATGGCTAAAGGTGTTTCTGGCATTGTTGGTGGAACAATACAGACAAAAGGCTCTGTGAGTGCAGAGATAATAGGCTCTATTTCCCAAGAAAAAACAGAAATAACAACAGATGTTGGTGGATTTGTCTCTGTGTCTTCATCAATATATCCAAAGACAAAGATTACCATTGGTAAAACAAGCCTAGAGATAAAAAAGGCAATGGATAGCCTGACTCTAAAAGAAGAAAGGGGAGGAATTCTTCAATTTCCATATCAGCAAAAGGAGGTAAGGCTTAAGACAAAGGAGTATAAACAAAAAAAGCCAGAATCTCTTCCATCTATTCTTGTCAGAAATATTGAGGATGGAAAGAGGTTTTTAGGAATAATTGATGTAGATTACATTCCATTGGAAAATTGGTTTCTATGCTTTGAAAGGCAAAAAAGGGGAGCATGGGAGGAAATAAAAAAAGAAAAGGAGGAAGAAAAAAGGAAGGAAGAAGAAAAGGATGGAGAAATAGAAATTCTAAATCAGGAGGATGGCCTGTTTGTTGTAATTAAGCCACCAGGAATAAAGGGAAAGGAAGCAACATTAGAAGATACAAAGGAAAAGTTAAAGGAATTCTATGATTATGATGAAAATATTTTAAAAATTGCAATTGAAAAAAAAGAGGCAAAGCCTGTAAAGATAGGAAATAGGCAATATATAGAGGATATTGATGGAAAGGTAATAATAAGAACAAAGGAAAATAAGGAGGCTTACATAACCTTAACCCCTCCACATTCAAATTCAGGAAGACCAATAAGGGGGAGGGTAATTTTAAGGGAGATTGAGAAAAATAATATAACCTATGGAATAGATAAAAAGGTGCTTGCAAGCCTTCTTAAAAACCCTATATACAACAAGGAAATCCTCTTTGCAAAGGCAAAAATGCCAACAAAAGGGGCAAATGCTTTATATCTCTATAAATTTGAAGAGGAAATCCCTGCAATAGAAGGTCAAATCCTTGCAATAAAAGAGCCTCCAAAAACAGGAGAGAAAGGAATAGGGATATTTGGCGATGAAATAGAAGGCCTTTTGGGTGATGATTTTGAAATAATCCCTGGGTCAAACACATATCTTTCAGAGGATAAAAGAACCCTTTGTAGTACAAAAGAAGGAAAAGCTATATGGAGCAATAATAGATGCGATGTTGAAAGGATATTGGTAATAGAAG
>JBFMDZ010000098.1 GCA_040753555.1 bacterium | reverse complement strand
TCAAAGAATTTATGACTATCTCAGGATATACCTCGTCTACCTTAGAGCATAACATCTGGGAGAAGTGGTATGGAGAGGGTGCAATCTCTGCCATTAAAGCTATTCAGATAGCAAATGAAAGCAATATTCCTGTTTATGACATAGATAGCTCTAATGTAAGCATAGTGGATACATTTAACATCCCAAGCCTTGCCAAAGAAGACATTAAAAACTCAATCAATGCAGGAAACATAGCCAAATGCCCCCAATCAAGCATTAACTATCTTGGCTGGCAGGGTATAGGCTACATTATCACAGACCCAACAACCGGAGAGGGAAAGTATGAGATAGCGGATGTGAGTGGGGGGATAATTCTTATTACAAATCCATCAGGAAGATCTTATAGCGAACTTTGGGATATAGAAATGAAAGCTATAGAATATGCCCATAAAGAACTAACTACGCCGCTTGGAGACCCAATCCCAGATGATTGCACAGCCTTTGCAAGTTTTGCCCAAGATTTGGCAATTAGATGGAATGAGTATTTCAAAGAACCAACAGATTTTCTTAAGAAAAGAGAGTATTTTCTATGTAGTTTGTATGATTTGAGCGTTAGTGATGATTGGTATTTCTGGCAATTCGGTCTTTTGGGTTGGTCAGGACCAAGAATATTAAGGCCATTGTGGCTAAATACCCATTTTGAAGGAAGCTATGATGAAAAAACAAAGATTATTTTCACAGGGGGTTATAAAGTTTATGATTTAAAAGACCCTGCTATGGCTGAAGGTGTTACAGGAAAGAAAGATCACTTTGTCAGTAATGCTTTGGGAGGAAACATGGCTTATATTATCGAGATAGCAAGTAAAATATTAGGTCCTGTTACTGAATGGGTAATAGAAGTAGGAAAAGAAGAATCAACGAATGATTTAAAATATAATGCATTAGGTAGAGAGTTTGGAGATAAGATAAGAAGTGGCGAAATTTCCCTTGGTTTTAGTGAAGTGTGGGATTGGATTACGGAATATTTGCATGGGCCACTATATATACAATTGGAAAAATAGAGATGAATGCCATAACATATTTTTTATTTGAATGGAGCCCGTTTTTTCTATTATTATCTATACTTCTCCTATTTTTCTTTTTTATTCTTCCATTCGTTGTGGCAATTGATTTTAGTAGAGGCAAAAAATGGAAAATAAAGCTCCCGTACCTTTTGATTGCATTGCTATTTGATCTATCAATAACACTTATAAAACTCATCCCTAAGTCAAGATTTACTTATGATATACTTTCTATTCTTTTCATTTCCGTCTTTAATATATTGTTCTTCCTTTTTATTCGGAGAGCAAAAAGGTTAAAAATTGCTATTTGGCTTTTATTCTTTAATCTATTGATAATTTTTGCTTTAGATGGAGCTAAAAAAGTAGCAACTCTATGTAGTTGTGGAGATAGGTTTAGTGTCTTAGCTCATACAATTAAAGAAAAAGGAGATTACGCAATGGCATTTGAAAAATATAAATCCTATAAGTGTCCTATTACCGGAGTCCCATATGAATGGGCAAGAAACCCAGCGAGTGCTGATTTAGATTCAAATTTTGATTTTATGCTTTTCTGGGAAGGAAAACCACATGGAATTGTTTTTAAGTGGAGAAGGGTGGCATTTATGCATGGTGGCCAAGAGGTAAAATTAGTTCCCGAACAAGAATTCCAAAAGCTCCTAAAAGAACAACAAGGAGAGACGAAACAAAAATGAAATCTGAAAAAAGGCTAACCCTCTCTTATAAATCTGACCTAAGCCCATACAATTACCCCTGCTACCTAGTTGAGCTTATTCCAGCAATAAAGGTAGATGGGGAAGAAAAGGCAATCGGTAATCCTGTTGAGGCAGGTTCTGACCAAACCCTAGCCATTGAGATAATTATTCCAAATCAACCATTAGAAAGGATAACCAACAACATCATTGCTGGTGAATTCTATAACCTTTGTATAACCTGGCCTTCCTTCTCAAGCCAATGTGGAGAAAACCTTGGAAAAAGGCTCATTGCAAACATAGAAACCAAAGGCCCTGATTTCCTTAAGGATGGAATAATCCAAGAAGAAATTGCCGGAGACTTTCTCTTTCTCCAAGGCAAAACCTTTTTTGGTCAAGTGGGAATAATGGATGAGATTGCCTCATCCTTCCTTCATCTTCCCTACTTTAAGGAAATATGCTCTGCCAATCTCTTTCTTGAGGCAGATGTAGACTATCTCTTTGGTATGCCCTATACAATGAGCATCAGGGGTTTATCCATTGATGCTGATAGAAACATCTGTGCGGTAATTGGCTCTCAAGAAAAGATAAAAGAATTTATGACCATCTCAGGCTATACCTCATCTACATTAGAGCATAACATCTGGGAAAAATGGTATGGAGAGGGAGCAATTTCTGCCATTAAAGCTATTCAGATAGCAAATGAAAGCAATATCCCAATTTATGATATAGATGCTTCTAATGTAAGCATAGTTGATGGCTTCAACATCCCAAGCCTTGCCAAACAAGACATAAAAAATGCAATCAATGCAGGAAACATAGCCAAATGCCCCCAATCAAGCATTAACTATCTTGGCTGGCAGGGTATAGGCTACATCATCCAAAACCCAACAACCGGAGAGGCAAGGTATGAGATAGCGGATGTAAGTGGGGGGATGTTTTTGGCTACGATTGCTTACTTGCTTAAAGCTTATTTTGAACTATACCAAATAGAGAAAAAGGCTATTGACTATGCCAAGACTCTTACCAATTTAGATGGAACACCTAAAGATGATGATTGTAATACTTTGCTGCTTTTGCTCAGTATCTGGCAGATCAATGGACAGAAGATGAGTTTAGAAAAAGCTTCTTTTTGCATGCTTTATATGATTTGAGTGTTTGGAATGGTGTTTATTACTGGTATTTTGGTTTGTTAGGTAATAGTGGTCCAAGAAAAGAAAGACCACGATGGTTAAATAACCATTATGATGGAGAAGATGGATGGATGGGAGATGAGACCATTGAACATAAGCCCCACGTAGTTTCTAGTTTTAAATCAGGGTTTGAGGTTTTTTACCCAAATGATCCCGATAGAGATGGAAGAAAAGACCATTTTGTTAGCAATGCTGTAGATCCCACACTTGCTATTATTTATGATTTTTTAAACCCAGAAGAATCTCTAAATGACATGGAATATAACTATTTAGGAAGAACATTTGGGAATAACATTAAAATAAATATAGATGTTCCTTATAGAATTGAAAAGACTAAAGTAGGAGAATGGATAAAAGAAAATTTACATAAAAAATGAACATCCTAACAAATATTTTAAACAATAAAGATATGTTGATGTTGTATGGTTTGTGTGAAGTAATTACTAGGTGTGCTGCGATTGTTTTTCCATTTGTTTTAGCATATATCCTTTCTAAAAAAATAAAAAGATTATTTAGTAAAATTCTGCTTTTTACAGGTTCTGCAGGTGCTTTTTTATTTATAATGTATCTTTATACGCTGAGATATACACATAGATTCGAGATACACAATGATAAATACACCTTCGATATAAATTTGTCTATCTTATTGTCCTTCTTTTTCTATTATGGAATAGGACTACTTTTTTGTTTGAAGTTTAAAAAAAATTATTTTAAGGTTTTATCGGTGGCGGGTTTTACTTTGATCTTTATTTTATGGATAATCTTTTATTTAGAAGGTAAACATAGATTGAGTACATTTGTAGGTTGTTATTCAGATAGAATAGTGTGTGTGGCTGCTACGGAATATTCTCGAACTCACAATGGATATTATCCAGTTCAAGGTGATTGGGTAGAAATATATGGTGGAAAGTTTAAGTTTAAGTTAGGAAAAGATCTTATCTGTCCAAATACCCATATTCCCTATGAATGGACACAAAAAAGGTATAGAACGACAGATAATCCTAACTTTATGCTTACATGGGATGGTAAGCCTCATGGATTTATTTTTAAATGGAGATATGTAAATTTTATAGGAGGTTATAAAGCGGTTCCCGAAGGCGAATTCCAAAAGCTCCTGAAAGAACAGCAAGATTAATGATATGAAAGAGGAAAAAGGCAGGGAAAATTTTATTCTTTTGGTAATAAAAACAATTATAGTTGGTCTTTCAGCTTCAAATTTTTATTTGTTTATATCATCATTGGAAAACGATGAATTTTCATTTTTACAATGCAGGTTATATATCCTTATCTTCTTATTTGCTTGGATAGGATTTTCCTTCATAGTTTCAAGGCTTAATAATTCTTCATTTTTTTCTATATTGTCTAAGGATGCAATTTTCTTTTTTCCATTTTTATTATTATATCCCTTGTTGTTTTTTCTTGAAAGACTTCCTTTCCCAAATATTGTTCTTTATAAGCTTTTCTTTTTTATCCTTATCACAAGTATTGTCCTTTCTATTAAGGCTTCATTTGTAAGACCATTTCAAATAAAAGAAAATTATGGACATCTTATCCTTGGTATTTTTGTTCTTCTCTATTTTTCCATCTATTCATTCCTCTTAATTTTGAACTATTACCATTTGAGTATAATGAAGTGCGGAGACCTTACTATATTTAATCAAATCTTCTGGTATACAATTCACGGAAAGCAATTATATTCTCAAATGCTTGGCTATAACTTTCTGGGTGAGCATTTTTCTCCGATTATAATTATTTTTGCTCCATTTTATTGGATTTTCCCCCATCCCCTAACCCTTCTTATCCTTCAAACCCTAATTATTGGAATAGGAGCAATTCCATTATATATGATTGCAAAGTACAAATTAAAAAATCCATTTCTTGCTCTTTCATTTTCATTAGCCTATCTCCTTTATCCGATGACCAGCAGGATAAATCTCATTGATTTCCGCAAGCTAACCCTTTTCCTTCCACTTTTTTTGTTTTGCTTTTTCTTTCTTGAGAAAGAAAGATGGAAGCTTTATTTTCTTTTTCTCTTTCTTTCTCTAATGATTAAGGAAAATATCTCTATCATTGTAATATTTCTTGGTTTCTACATTCTTTTGATAAAAAGGAGAAGGGGAATTGGCTTTATAACCATTGCAATAGGTCTTGCTTGGGCATACCTCTCAGTAGGTGTAGTGATGCCATATATAAGGGAGGTAACATCAAAAGAAGCATTTTCTGGATACCCACATCTTGGAAGATATAGCTCTTTAGGTAAAAGCTTTTCTGAGATAATCTTAAATCTTCTGTTTCATCCCAAAGCTATTATCTTGTCTTTACCATTTGAACAAAGGTTTATAATGTTTAATAACCTCATTTATCTTTTAGTTCCTTTGGGTTTTCTTTCTCTTACAAGCATTATAATTGTGCTAGCTATTCCTGAATTTCTCCTTCAAAGCCTTTCTTCCACCACCCTTCAATACTTTTTATTAAGCGGACATTCTGCCTCTTTTATTCCCATTGTTTTACTTGCAGGGATTTATGGGGTAGCAAATATAACGAGGGTATTTCCCCAAGTAGGAAAACATCCCCTTGCTTTTTTTGGCTATATTCTCTCTTTATCCTTATTATCCAATTATTACCTTGGCTTTCCGCCTTTAAAACTAACCCTTGATGTGAGAAATTATGAATTTAAAAAACACAAAACCATTTTTTCCATCCCTCTTAATCTTAAAGACTATCAAATCCCAGAGAATGCAAAGACATTCTTTATGATAAGAAAGATTGTTCCAGACAAAGCAAAGGTTTCCTTTTCATCTGATTTAGGTCCTTATCTTTCTAAAAGAAAGACCATTCTTGGATTGGATAAATATAAAGAGGCTGATTATGTTATTCTAAACATAAAACCAAATACATGGGTATATATAGACCAAGTTTTCCAAGCACTTAATCTGCTCTTAAAAGACAAGGATTTTAAGCTTATCTTTGCTAAAAATGGCATATATCTTTTTGGAAAAATTAAGGAGGTAAAGAGATGAAGATTAAATTTGTAGCATTAAGTTTGGTTTTGGGTCTGTTTTCATTACAGGCTCAAGAGGTAGCCATCAATAAAGGGGTCATCTGGCTTAATGAAAGTCAAAGCCCTGGTGGAAGTTGGACAAGCAATCTTACAACTCCATTTGAGGCAACAGGGATTGTAGCTGATACCCTGAATTATTTAGGAACAAGAAACATTGCCTATTCCAATGCGATAAATTGGATTGAAAAGGAGCAAATCTTTAGTTCTCGCTATCTTTCACAAAAGATTAAGGTTTTGGCTGACTATGGCTCTGATACAACAGAACTTGTTGGCACGCTGACAGCCTCTCAAAATGAAGATGGGGGATTTGGAATAGCTCTTGGCTATGAAAGTGATTGTTTGGATACCATTCTTGCTCTCTCTGCCCTTAAATCTGCCAACTATTCTGATACTACGGTGATTGAATCTGCCCTTTGGTATCTTACATCAAACCAAAATGATGATGGTGGGTTTGGATTACAGGAAAGCAATGTTTATCTTACAGGTCTTGCCTTATTTACCCTAAACCAATACCGCAAAGATTATTACCTTGAAGAGGCAATCAATAAGGCATCAAATTGGCTCATCTTACAAACCCCAGAAACCCTATGGGAGAAAGCCCTGATGTATCAAGCAATAATGAAACAAGATTTGCTGGATTACATCCTAAACAACCAACAATCCAATGGTTCCTGGGATAATGACCCATTTACCACAGCATTATGTCTAAGGGCAATCAAGGATGCTGCATCTGATTTAACAATCCAAGACATCCTCTTTGACCCCCAGGTTCCCTTAGAGGGAGAAACAACCACAATTACTGCCATTATTAAAAACATTGGTGGAAGTATATCGGGAACAACCACCATACGATTTTCTCCAATCCCTAATCCCCAATCCCTAACCCTTATTCCCCCTTCTGCTACATCAACTATAACCATAATTGCAACCTTTACCTCAGGAATCCATAAGATAATCGTAGAGATAGAACCCATTATAAACGAAAGGGATAAAACAAATAACAGCTTAACAAAGAACCTCACGGTAAAAACCCTTCCTGACCTTTTTCCCCATATTAGCTTTTCTCTTGAAGAAGGAACATCTGCCACTATCATCCTTACGGTTTATAATGGAGGAGAGGCAGATGCAAATGGAATAATTCTCTCTTTTTATAAAAAATCCATCCATATTAGGGATATTTCCTTAAATCTTGAGGGTGGAAAGAATCAATCATTCTACTTTATATACCCACTATCTTCTGGAACCAATACATTTTCTTGCATTGTTGACCCAGAGAACATCATCAAGGAATCTAATGAAAGCAATAATTCAAGCACTATTACGATTGGAGGAAAAATCAAGCCAAGAATACCAGAGGAATTAACTGCAATCCCAGGGGATACTATTGTTGATCTCTTATGGAAAAGAGAGGAAAATATTTCCTATAATCTCTACAGGAGCAATGGTGGAGGAAAGGTAAGGATTCAAAAGCTAATAAGGGGAAACTTCTTTAGGGATACAAATCTTACAAATGGAATAGAATACACATACTGGGTAAGTGCTGTAGATGAGAATGGTCTTGAGAGTGAACTTTCTATTCCTGCAAAGGCTATTCCAGATTCTTTCTATGTTAACCCACCCCTTATTACACAACCCACCATTTATGGAGAGACATATTGGACAAATAATCCCATTATTACAGCAAAAGGGGATGCTAGTCCAAGTATTACAATAAAAGGTTTCCTGGATGGGATTTTGTTTGACATAACTACATCAGACCAAAATGGAAGCTTTAGCTTTAGTTCTACCTCTATCTTTGAAGGAACAAATACCGTAACATCCATTGCCATAAAAAATGGTAATGAAAGCAAACCATCCCTGCCCATAATTGTTATCCTAGACATAACCCCTCCTTCTGCACCAACCGGGCTTATAGCAACACCAGAAGACTCTGCGGTATGGCTAAGATGGGATGCAAATCCTGAGCCTGATGTTTTGGTAGCAATTCTCGGTGAAGTTATAAAGGCTATATTATCAAGCCTTCCTGGAAAATAAGAAAATATTTTTCGCAAAAAAAGCCTCTTAAGGTTTCCTCTCAAAAATGCCGATATATTATATAGAATGCA
>JBFMDZ010000097.1 GCA_040753555.1 bacterium | reverse complement strand
AAAAGCACAATAAAAATAGAGTTCTCGCTTCGCTAAAGGGGGAAAGGGGGAGGATTATTCTAATATTTTTCAATAACCATAAATTTAAGCCCTATGAAAGGTTTTAGTAAAATTGGGGAATTTCTAACTACATGGACAAACACTTGACAAAGAATGAAAGAATATATTATAATTATTTTAAAGATGAAAAAGGGGGTGTAGCATGCAAAGGAAAAAGTTTTGGAGTTTAAGGTTTTGGGTTGCAATGGTTGGGGTTCTGATCTTCTTAGGTTTGGCAGGGTCAATAGCTTTATCTGCTAAAGCTAAAGAAGGGGTAGATATGCAGGAAGGCTTGTGGGAAACCACCATGGAAATAACCGTGGAAGGAATGCCTTTCCAGATGCCTCCACAAAAAATGACCCAGTGTATAACAAAAGAGGATTTAATTCCTAAAACTTCTGAAAAAGAGGAAGAGGAGAACTGTAAGATAATAGAGCAAAAGATAATCGGAAACAAAGTGACATGGAAAGCAGTGTGCGTTGATAAAGAGGGTAAAGTTGAAATCGAAGGTGAAATCACTTATAGTGGCACCACTTTCAAGGGCACCATACGCATGAAAGGCCCGGGAGAGAGGGGGGAAACTATAAATTCCATAACAAAACTCACTGGCCGCCGTATCGGCGACTGCCCAAAAACCACTTCTAAGCCTGTTGGACAGACTATTGCACAACAGCTTCTTGAACAGAAGGAGAAGCATGAAAAAGAAGCAAAAATAAGAGAGGAGGAGGTAGAGGCTTTTCTAAAGGAGTGGAAATCAATATCAACATCACTATTACCGCCTAAAGACGCATACGCTCTAAAGGATTGGAGCTCAATATCATCGCCTGAATGTGAGCGTAAATGGGGTAAGCTGAATATCCAGGAAGGCGAATGGGAAATAGCCGAAGAGGTAAGAGAGCTTCACCTTGATACGCTAGTACTGAGGGGTCAGTCATACATAGATAAAAAAGATGGTAATTTTACAGAGTGTTTGAAAAGGGATAGATTGCTTCCTTGTTTTGTTAGAGAAGATCCGCGGGTAAGGGACATAAAAAGAAGCGGGAACAAACTAATATGGAAAATACAAGAGACTGAGAATTGGAGTACGGAACTAGGAGGCGAGATCAGTTATTGGAGTACGGATACGGAAGGAGGAGGCGAGATCAGTTATAGTGGCAATACTTTCAAGGGTACTATATGCACCAAGTATAAGGATAGTGGTAACTATGAGGTGTATACCATAACAAAACTCACTGGCCGCCGTATCGGCGGAGAGTGCTATTTCGAGGATAAAGAAGGACGGAGTTATACCACAAAACCAAGATGGGATGATTATACTTCCCAAGAAGAAGGACGGAGTTATACCACAGAAGAAAGACGGGATTATACCTCAGAAAAACGGAGTTATACCTCTCAGGAGCGGAAAACAAAGAGCAAAGAAAAACTGAACCCGATCAAGTCAATCAGAAAAAAGTTTGGCCTTTAAACATTCCCCTGTATGCAGGTAATCTGCTCTATAGGGTTTGGCTTATGGATTCTGGTCTTCGCTTGTGGTGCAAAGGCATTAGAAAGCGACCCCTTTCCCAAAGCCGCCAAATCATATCTGCTTCAGGTTAACGGCACAACCCTGTGGGCACATAAGCCTGACCATCCTTTACCACCAGCAAGCCTTACAAAAATAATGACCGCTTTGCTCGTGCTTGAAAAAAGCCGCCTGGATAAAGTTGTATCTATAAGTCACAAAGCCTGCAGAGAAACCGGTATCCGCTTGGGGCTTAAGAGGGGTGATAAAATGTATGTAATTGATTTACTTGCCGCCACATTACTTCAATCGGCAAATGATGCCTGTTATGCACTTGCAGAGCATGTTACAGGAGGTGAGAAGCAATTTGTAGCCTTGATGAACCAGCGTGCTAGAGAATTGGGCCTTAATAACACCCATTTCACCAATGCCTGTGGCCATGACCAGAAGGGGTTCTATTCAACTGCCTATGACCTGGCTCGTCTCACGGATGTCGCACTTAAAAATCCTACTTTTGCTAAGTTGGTGTCACTTGTAAAAGGGGAGGTAAGCACAGTTGATGGTAAGCGTAGCTTTATTATTGAAAATAAAAATGAAATTATCGGTCGCTATCCAGGGGCTATCGGTGTCAAGACCGGATTTACCAAGCAAGCAGGAAAATGTCTTATTGCTCTTGCTGAACAGGATGAAACCAGGGTATTATTAGTCCTTCTCAATTCCCCAGACAGATGGTGGACTGCGGTTGCCATGTTGGATAAAGCCTTTGCTTATGCCTCAAAACTAAAAGTCAAATGAGGACATGAAACCTAGACCATACTTTCCGCTATTATTACTTGTATTTACAGTATTTCTTACCTACCTTAACTCTTTTTGGGGTGTCTTTCAATTTGACGATTACAATGTGATTGTGGACAACATAAGGGTTCATTCCCGATCAGCCTGGCTAAAGGACCTTGCCTATGGAATCAGACCTCTCCTTAAATTCACCTATATGTTGAACTGGATCTCTGGGCTTGGAATCTTCGGGTTTCATCTTCTGAATCTGCTCATCCATACAGTAAATTCCATATTGATATATTTCCTTAGCTTAAGATTCATCAAACATTGTTCAGTCTTAGAAGCACATAGCAGCAATATCGCTTTGATAGCAGCCTTGTTATTTGCCCTGCATCCCGTGCAAACCGAGGCGGTAACTTATATAAGCGGCCGTTCAACTTCACTAATGGCAATGTTTTATCTTGGCAGCATAATAGCCTATATCTACGGCACCGAGACAAACAGAGGAGCATGGCTTTACCTTTTATCCCCTGCTTTGTTCATGATGGCGGTCTTAAGCAAGGAGACCGGCGTAACCTTACCCCTGGCGCTGCTTTTATGGACATCTATACAAAATCAGAAGAATTGGGGGGTTGTATTAAGGATGCAGATAGTTTATTGGGCTATGTTCATTTGCATTTTAATCGTTCTTATTGCCCATCCTAACTATGGAACACTTCTTGAGTACAGTTTTGACATAAGAAGTTTAAAGGACAACCTTCTTAGCCAAATCAATGGGGTTATATATCTTATTTCAAGGCTATTTATGATAAATAGGCTAAATATTGACCCAGACCTGCCTGTTCAATCCACCTGGACATTTTTACTCGCGGTCAAATTAGCCATGCTTTTAGCGCTTATTCTCACGGGAATGATTAGTCTTAAAAGAATACCTTGGCTTGGCTTCGCACTTTTATGGTTCTTTTTACACCTCTTGCCTACGAACTCAGTTGTGCCAAGGCTCGATGTGG
Organism: bacterium; assembly: GCA_040753555.1. Taxonomy (NCBI): domain Bacteria; species bacterium. The sequence goes on along the minus strand of JBFMDZ010000097.1, from coordinate 4,807 downwards.
CAAACGAACGACAATTATATCTTCCGGTATGGGGCATCTTTTTGGGCTTGAGCATAGGGATGGTAAGGTTTCAAACTGCCTTTAAGGGAGGAAAGGGATTTGTTCAAGCGGTGACATTGATTCTTCTTGTAATACTTGGCTACTTTACGGCTGCACGAAATTATACATATAGAAGTGAAATCGCTCTATGGGAGGATACCGTCCGCAAATCTCCCCAAAAAGCGCGTGTTTATAACAACCTTGGCTATGCATATGCCATTGCAGGAAGGAATGAAGAGGCAAAAAGGGCTTATCTTACTGCCTTAAGCCTGGATCCTGACTATTCCCTTGCGCGTAATAACCTTGCTCGTATTTCTGGACTTAATCCTTAAAAAACCAAGGGCGATAGCTTGCCTTAATAATATCTTAAGGCTACTACCTTCTATGTAATCCAAAGGGCTTTTTTGTCACAAAAGGGTGTCTATGGAGAAAAGATTATCTCTACCTTTTTGGTAGAAACTATCATCCATGTGGGCAAGAAACTTTCATCCTTGAATTCAAAGAGATCGTGATAACATCGGGTAAGATGCATCTCCTACTTAATTATTATGTCTGAATCCAGCTTTACGAAGAATTAGCAAACACCCTTGTGTGGGATAAAATGGATACCATTAGGCGCAGTCATTTAGGGGTAAAATTTTTCGTGACAAAAGGGAAAAAATATAGTATATTTAATTAGGAAAAAAAGAGGACTGAACTCGTGACAAAGGCAAACCTGAAGGAATTCAGGGGCGCAAAGCCATAGGGTCCAGAAAGGATAGCCTGGCTGCCGAAGGGTTATTTTTTAAAGCCTGCTTTATGCGTGGCGAGTAGCCAGGCAAAAAGCAGGCTTTTTATTTAGAGGTGATTAGGATGAATTGCTTAAGAAAGGCTCTGGCAAGAATCTTTGGAGGCATTGCTCTCTCTATAGCTTTGCTATTCCTTGAAGGACAAATGCAACCTAGCCTCTTAGCATATACCCTTACGGTTACCTCCTATGGTGGCAAGGTAGAGTTTGGAAGCCTATGCCCAGAAAATCCTCCCGTGATAATCCCCTATGCTGCCGAGATGGTGGTGGTAAGCCCCAGCTCAACCTGGGATCTAAGGGTTCAAGCAGCCAGTGATTTAAAAAATACCTCTGATAACACCAAGATTATTCCTATAAGCCAACTGAAGTGGTCTCCCTCTGAGGTAAGCCCTAACTGGACTTCATTTTCAACTGCACTTCAGACTATGTTATCTGCTCAACCTGCTACTCCGGCCGAAGGAAAGGCATTAGCCTATGACTATAGATTAGAGATTAACTGGCAGGATCCTCCAGGCTCTTATGCTGGCACACTTACTTATACGGTTACCGCTGGTCTTATCGGCCCTTCCTTTGCCTCACCCAATCCATTTTCCCCTAATGGTGATGGGATAAAGGATACCACTGAGATTAGCTACTACTTAGATGCTAATGGGACAATTACTGCCACAATTCTTGAAGGAACAACCACGATAAGGACATTATTATCCAATGTAGCCCAGTTAGCCGGTGTGCAATCAATAACCTGGGATGGCAAGAATGATTCGGCTGTGATAGTAGCAGATGGTCAGTATAAATACCTCATCCAAAATAATGGCTCTACCATAGCATCGGGTATAATCACGGTAGATACCACTACCTCAAGTGGGACAGGGATAGTCTCTGGCAAGACATTAGATAATGCCAATTCCCAACCTTTAAGTGATACCAGTGTAGGTCTCTATGAGGCTTCGGGAAAAGCTGTAGGTAATACTACCTCAGACCCCTCTGGCAACTACACCTTCAATAATGTAAGTGCAGGATATTATTATCTTAAGGCTGAACATACCTCCTACTATTCAAAAACAACCCCCCTTTTCTATGTAGCAGCAGGAGAGGTGGTCACTTATAACATCTATTTAACCCATAATATTTCCCTCTTTATCACTAAGGAGGCTTCTGTAAAGATAGGAGAGAAAGGTGATGTAATTGGCTACAAGATCAATGTCAAAAACATTGGTGTAGGTAGGGTGATGGATATTAAGGTAGAGGATAAACTGCCCTATAACTTCAAGTATTTAGCCTCTACGACCAAAATAAATGGCAGAAAAGCGGCTGACCCTATGGGCAACAACCCCCTTATTTTTTCTATTGGTACCCTTTCAGAGGGTGAGGAAACAGTTTTAACCTATTATGTAATGATTGGGATTGATGCAAGCTTGGGAGAAAAAAGGAATTTAGCTTACTGTTTTGGATATATAGAAGAAGGAAAGGTTTCAGCAGGTCCTGTCTCTTCTTTTATCCGGGTTAAAGAGGGAATATTTAGAAAGAGGGGAGTAATCATTGGTAAGGTATATAAGGACAAAAATGGTGATGAAATTCAACAAGCAGGAGAGGAGGGAATCCCTAAGGTAAAATTATTAATGGAGGATGGGACTATGGTGATTACTGACAGTAAAGGTAGGTATTCCATCCCTTATGTAAAGCCAGGAAGTCATGTGCTGATGATAGATAGGACAAGCCTGCCTTTTGAAATCTTAAGGGGCTATCTCTCTCACTTCACTGTTTTACCTGAAGGTGGAATGAGTAAGGTAAATTTTGGGCTTATGCCATCAGAAAATCCACAAGAGAGAGAAGAAATCAAGCAAGAAGAGAGATTCAGCCTAATTGGTCTTTCAGAAGGTGAATTAGGCTATCTTATGGCTAAGGGAAATATAGAAGCTCTTAAGGAGGGAAATGAGGGGTTTGCCCCTAAATTCTATACCAAATCCCGGGTTGCCCTCTATCTGAAAGGCAAGATAAAAGGAGAGTATCTCCTTACTACCATTTTGGATACCAATAAGGATGAGGAGGATAGATTGTATGAGGCAATTTCTCCCGAGGAATATTACCCTATCTATGGCGATGAGGCAGGCCTTATAAACAGCCCAACAACCTATGGCAGGCTTTATGTTAGACTTGACCATAAGGACTCATTTCTCCTCTACGGAGACTACCCAGTAAATTTCTCTGAAACCCGCTTTTCCTCATACGAGAGAACCCTTTCGGGTATAAAGGCCGATTATAAAGGCAGTAATTCTCTGCTTAGTATGTTCAGGGCAGAGACTAAACAGGTAGCCTGCCGGGATGATCTTTTGGGCAAAGGGGTCTGTGGCCCCTACTATCTCTCCCACTATCCTATAGTTGGGGAGAGCGAAAGTATCAGAATAGAAAGAAGGGATGAAAAGACTAATCAAGTGCTCAGTTTAAGCTCCCAAAAGAGGAATGTAGATTACAGCATTGATTATACCCAAGCCAGGATAACCTTTGCTCAGCCTATTTCTGAAAGGGAACCCGGAGGCATTGTATATTATATCGTGGCAATTTATGAATATGTTCCCGTAGGAGAAGGGGATAAACACTATGTTCAAGGGCTTCGGGCAAGGCTCTCTTTAAATAGCTTAAGCATAGGAGGCACCTATATCAAAGAGGATCAATCTCCTGCTGATTTTAGGCTTTATGGCTTGGATACAGAGCTTGCTTTTAGACTAAAAGGCAGCCTGACATTGTCTTCTGAGTATGCCAGAACCGATGAATCAATCAATACCCTAGGCTCAAAAGACTCCTCAGCCTACTTAACCGAAGCAACCTTTTATCCCTTTAGAAAACTGAAGCTTAAGGGCTTTTATCACCAGGTGGGTGAGGATTTCTCAAATAATATTCTCTCTAAAAGAGAAACCAGCGAGACTAACCCATTTAGTCCTTGCTTCTATGACCTTACCCAGCTTAGCCCAGACAAAGATGTAAGGGCTTATGGCATCAAGCTAGACTATCAGCTAAGCGATAAATTCTCTACCTCTTTGCAGAAGAAGATCTCCTCCAATAATGTGGCTTCTCGTCCTCAAGAAATAACGACTACCCAGAGGACATCCTTATTAGATGTGGCATATCAGATCTCAAAGATGGGTTCTCTTTTCATAAATTATGAAGAGAAAAGAAGCCTTGATGACAAAACCCGATCTATGATAAACTCCCTTAATCAGAAAACCTCGGCTGGCGCATCTTATTCTTTAAATAAGTATAACCTTGGTCTAAAGTATACCTTAGAGAACTTTACTGACTATACGGGCAATAGCCTTGACACGATTAGCAATCTGGTTGCCTCAAAGATTACAACCAGATACAATCATCTATCCCCATACCTTGGGTATGAATTTAGTTTAAAGGAGGCAAAAGAAGATAAAAAGCCCCTCCTTGAAACCCATGACCTTAACCTAGGGTCAGGTATCTACCTTAGCCCAAAGTGGTCTAATTCTATTTCTTTTAATTACAGGCGCTCTTATGACTATTTGCTTAAGACAAAGAGTGATTCTATGGCTCTTTCCCTTTTTTCTGAGTATGCCTATAATGCCAAAACAAGTGGTTCGGCAAGATATGAGATAAGACAAGGAAAGGAAATCAGTAATAACCTTACCCTTGTTTTCAATTACAAACCCCTCAATAACCTAAAAACCTATGCCCAATATACCCATACTGACCCTTCTAATACTTCCATTAAGTCTATAGGTGGAGAGTTTAGCCTTCAACCCACTAAAGGTTTAAACACCCAGGTAAAATGCAGTCATAATATAAGTAGTATAGAAGATAAGGGGGATGTTTCTCATTCTTCAAGCTCTGAGCTTTCCTTTATCGCAAACATTCAGCGCGAATTTGCTTCTGGCTTAAGCACTTATGGTGAGTATAGCTACGAGGCTAATCGGGGTAAGGCTGGTCGCACTACTTTTTCTTTAGACTCTAAAATACTCA